>JAKSKJ010000174.1 GCA_024401795.1 Bacteroidales bacterium
GAATCCCCCTCCGCCGCGGCGGCCGCAATCATAGACTCCCATTTGGTTTTATCCGGACATCCTCCGATTTCCACGAGTTCCGCCCTTATTTCCATTCCGTCCAGAACTTTTCTGGCCACCACCCCCGCCGCTACGACGGGAAGAGTCAGTCTTCCGGAGAAATGACCGCCACCACGGGGATCGTTGGCCCAGTCCCATTTGACGGACGCCACGTAATCGGCGTGGCCCGGGCGCGGCATCTTGTCGAAATCCTCATAATCCTCCGGCCGGACATTCCTGTTTTCAAAAACGATGGTCAACGGAGCGCCTGTGGTGTGCCCGTCATACACTCCGCTTATGATATGCGGCTCATCGGCCTCCGCCCTTGCCGTAGTTCCTTTCTCTCCGGCCGCCCTGCGGGCAATGTCCCCGGCGAAATCCGCTTCCGAAAGTTCTATCCCCTCCGGAACGCCGTCCAGTGTGACTCCTATCTGCGAGCCGTGCGATTCTCCGAAAACGGAGACTCTGAAAATTCTTCCGAAACTGTTCATAATGTCAGAATAAAGAAATCAAAACCATAGTCCAGTGCGCAACCATTCCGGCAACCAGACCTCCTATCGTATGGGCTCCTATTGCCTTGGACGTGAGATTGCGGTATCCGAGGCTGTCGAGCATCGCGGTATGGGTGCTCATATAGCCGCTCCAGCACATTCCGATGGCGGTGCATACGGCAACGGCATTCCCGTTCACCCAACCTTCCGCTATGAATCTGGGAATGACGCCGAGGGCTGCTCCAACGGCACCGAGAGCCGTGATGGGGAAGGCGACCAGATGAGGGTCATCGAAACCGAACAGCCATTCAAACACAAAATTGATTTTCCCGGCAAGCCAGGGAAGAAGTTCCGTTCCTTCATAGGCCCCGCCGGTATAAGTGCCGGCAGCGGAGGTGCCGAAGGTGAGCAGCATCACCAGGGTGGAGATGATGAGAACACCGGGAATGATGGACATACCCACCTCCACGCCATTCTTTCCCCCGTCCAGAAGGGCATTGAGAATCTTGACGAAAGCGGATTGGCCATTGTCCTGCTCCTCTTCTACAGCTGCATCGTTGCCCCCACCCGCAACGGCCTGCTGCTCTCTGTATTCAGGATGTTCCTTCAAAGTGAACAGTTGCATCAGCCTCGTGGAAACTATTGCTCCAACGAAAGCGCCGAAAAGGCCGACCAGCGGCTGCCACACGAAGCCCTGTCCTATCATAAAGACTATCACTATGAGGCCCATTCCGAAGGCGGTGCCGAAGTTGGTGAGCGATATGAACTGATATGTCTTGAATTTTTTTGAAAATTTCCTGTCCCTGGCAAGAGTGATGATGGCAGGGTTGTCGGAGAGGAAGGTCATCACCGCACCGAGGGAAGATTCGCCGGGCAGGTTGAAAAGAGGCTTCATCAGAGGCTTGAACAGCCTGCCAATCAAATCGACCACGCCGAAATCCAGCAGCAGACGGCTGAGAGCCCCCATCAGCACGCAAATGGCCATCAGAAAGAAGCAGGTGTTCAGCAAAAGGTCGTGGGCCGTATGCATAATGGTATTGAGCATATTGGAAGCCCCCATCACATAAGCCAGATACCCGAAGACCAGAATCAGGACTCCGAGGCAAATCAAACCGGAACGGAACTTTTTCATTTTTTCTTGAGAATATTAATCTGCCAGGTTACACCTATGTTGAACACATCAAGGTCTGACGCCTTGCCTGCAATGTCTCCCCATCTCTTATAGTAATATGCGTGAAGTCTGACCGCAGGAATGGGTTTGAATTCCAATCCCCCTCCCATTTTGTTGCAGGATGTCCCGTCAAAAACAAAGAAATCCTGAGCATAACCGTTGTTTCTGTCTCTGGTCCCGCGGACAAATGCGTCAAACCTCCCGCTGAAATTCCATTTGAATTCGCCGACAAGGGTATAACTTCCGAAAGGTCGGAAATTCCCGACATCGGACCTCGCCACGGCATCCAGATAAAAATCGGCCCTGCCGATAGAAAAAAGATTGCCGAGAGCAACCTGACCCATATAGCGCCCGTCTTTCATTCCGAACAGATTCAGGCTGTATATGGGCTTCCAGCAACCGTGCTTTCCGTACCACCCGACGTTATAGGAAAACAGCCTGTCCTCCCAGTTGGATGCAGG
>JAKSKJ010000175.1 GCA_024401795.1 Bacteroidales bacterium
CTTCCTTGATCTTGCCCAGGAACACGCTGCGGATGATGCAGCCGCCGCGCCACATAAGGGCGATTCCGCCGTAGTTCAGGTTCCATCCATACTCCTTTGCGGCAGCGCGCATAAGGGCATAACCCTGAGCGTATGATACCACCTTTGCCGCGAAGAGAGCCTTGCGCAGGTCTTCGAGGAATGCCTTGCGGTCACCTGTGAATTTAACAGGCTTGGGGCCCTGGAGAATCTTGGATGCGGCGACGCGTTCCTCCTTCTGTGCGGAGAGGCAGCGGGCAAACACGGATTCACCGATGAGAGTCAGGGGAACACCCTGATCCAGAGCGGAAATGGCTGTCCATTTACCGGTGCCCTTCTGGCCTGCGGTGTCGAGGATATAGTCGAGCACATATTTGCCGTCTTCGTCCTTCTTGGCGAGAATGTCACGTGTAATCTCAACCAGATAGCTGTCGAGGTCACCCTTGTTCCACTCGGCGAAGGTCTCGTGCATCTCCTCGTTGGTCATCCCAAGTATGTCCTTCATTATCTGGTAGCACTCGCAGATGAGCTGGATATCACCATACTCGATGCCGTTGTGCACCATCTTGACGAAGTGTCCGGCACCGCCTTCTCCTACCCAGTCGCAGCAGGGGCTGCCGTTCTCCACCTTAGCGCAGATGCTCTGGAAAATCGGTTTGACGTGAGGCCATGCTGCGGGAGATCCGCCGGGCATCATTGAAGGGCCCTTGAGGGCACCTTCCTCACCGCCGGAAACGCCCGTTCCTATATAGAGAAGACCTTTGCTTTCAACGTAGGCGGTACGGCGTGCGGTATCGGGAAAATGCGAATTGCCGCCATCAATGATGATGTCACCGGGAGAAAGGAGAGGGATGAGTTTCTCGATGAAGTCATCCACGGCCTGTCCGGCCTTTACCATAAGGAAAACTCTCCTCGGGGCCTTGAGGGAATCAACGAATTCCTCAAGTGTGTGGGCTCCGTAAAAGTTTTTGCCGGCGCCTCGGCCATTGATGAATTTGTCAACTTTTTCTACTGTGCGGTTGAACACGCTTACATGGAAGCCTTTGCTTTCCATATTGAGGACAAGGTTCTCACCCATTACGGCGAGTCCTACGAGTCCGATGTCTGATTTTACCATAGTTATAAATTTGTTACTTTGAAATCCAATTGTTTGAGTGCCTCCACAATTTCGGGAGTGCCATTTTTGAGTTGAATGCAGAATGCGGACGGCTCGCGACGGATGGGATAATCCCCGCGGAGGCTTTCAAAAGCGGACAGATTAGATCGCAGGGCCTCACTGTCCACAGCCACGTCATAGGCATAAAGTATAGCCTCCGACAAGACCTCCTGCCTTGTTTTCCCTTCCGCATCAATGCGGAAAGACAGGGATTCGATACCCTTGTGAAGGCCATGGGTCGGCGCAGGAATGTCTTCCGGACGCCAATCCGAGAGAGGAAGTCCGAGTTTCCCGGCAACGGCCCTCACGCTCATCATAGTGCCGTTGGCCTTGCCGTCGGCGCTGTACCCCGCAATGTGCGGAGTTGAATAATCCAGAAGAGCAACAAGCTCCGGATCGAGGTCGGGCTCCCCTTCCCAGACGTCAAGAACCGCGGCCTTGAGACCTCCGGACTTAAGCACTGCCTTCAGGGCCTGATTGTCCACAACAGGTCCGCGGGAAGAATTGATGAGTATCTGATTTCTCTTCATAGATGCCATCCTGACCACATCAAAAAGATGCCAGGTCGGGTCTTCGCCGCCCTTTTCCAGAGGGACATGCAGGGTCACGATATCGCATTTCGCGACTATCTCGTCGAGACTCACGAAGCCATCCTGCCCCTCCTTGCGGGCACGGGGAGGATCGTTCAGAAGCACCTTCATCCCGAGAGCCTTTGCGGCTACGGCGACCTTGCTCCCAACGTTGCCGACTCCAACCACACCGAGAGTCAGTTCTTCAAACTTCAGTCCGTGCTTCTTCGCAAGACTCACAAGTACGGAAGAGATGTACTGCTTCACACTCCAGGAATTGCATCCGGGGGCATTTGTCCACCATATCCCGTT
>JAKSKJ010000176.1 GCA_024401795.1 Bacteroidales bacterium
CTTTTCCCCAACTGAGGCATCTGCACGGCTCCTTCCGTGTCAAAATCGATGCTTGCCCCGAACGAGTTCTTGCCGAGGGTCTCGCGGATGCAGGCGTAGAGAACCTGGAAAATGACGGATTCATCCTCGAACTTGATTTCCGTCTTGGTCGGGCTCACGTTTACGTCTATGCTGCCCGGGTCCACATCGAGGAAGATGAAATATGACGGTGTGAGACCATCCGGCATAAAGCCGTCGTATGCGTTCATTACCGCCTTGTGGAGGTAAGGGCTGCGGAAATACCTTCCTCCCACGAAGAAATACTGGTTGCCCAAGGTTTTCTTCGCATCCTGCGGCCTGCCGATGAATCCCTTTATTCCGGCCACGGAAGTTGAGGCCTCTATATCTACGATTTCTCCCACGACGGATGCCCCGAGGAGGTCCATTACCCTGTATTTCAGAGATATGGCTTTCTTGAGCACGAAGATGTCGCTGCCGTTGTGCGAGAGGGAGAATTCAATCTGAGGCCTGGTTATGGCCACGCGGGTGAATTCCTGTATGCAGTGTTTGAGTTCCGTGGAGTCGTTCTTCAGGAACTTGCGTCTTGCCGGTACGTTGTAGAAGATGTTCCTGACTGCAAAATTGGCCCCTACAGGGGTTGCCGCCGGACTGGATTTGACAGACTGGGTGCCGGAAAGGGTAACCTGAATGCCAGTCTCGTCGCGTTCGCGTCTGGTCTTGAGGGTGACCTCGGATATGGCCGCAATGGATGCCAGGGCTTCTCCCCTGAATCCGTAGGTCAGGATGTTGCCGAGGTCTTCCGCCGACGCTATCTTGGAAGTGGCGTGGCGCTCGAAGCAGAGTACCGCATCCGCAGGACTCATTCCCGCCCCGTTGTCTATGACCTGGATAAGGGTGCGCCCCGCGTCCGACAGGACTACGCTGACCTTTGTGGCTCCGGCATCGATGGCATTCTCCATCAGTTCCTTTACGACGGAAGCGGGCCGCTGTACAACCTCGCCGGCGGCAATCATATTGGCAATCTGAGCCGGAAGTACCTTCAACTGGCCCATTACAGCAGAGTGTAGAATTTGGCGATGAAATACAAAACGGCGAATATGAGAATCAGCGAGACTATGCCGATGATAGTCTGCACCTTGCTCATATGGCTTTTGGTCCGCTGATAGCCGCCGTCGCGGAAGGAGCCCTTGATATAGGAACCGGGCACGTAAGTGCCTTTCTCTTTTTCCTTCTCAAGCGTTCCATCCACGGCACCGAACATCCTGCGGCGCTCTTCCTCTTCCTTATTGTAATAAATCGGCTTGTAGTCAAACACCTTGTGCTCGGACTCGCCGAAAAAGTTGAACAGTCCCATAACGTACAAAGTTAATCAAAAAATAATTTGCAGAAAATTGAAGAAAAAATTCAGCAACTTTCTGCAAATTCATCTGCCGGACTTGATTTTTCTATCGCCAAGCCGGTTTCCATTGCATATTAAAGGTCTCTGGAGCCCTTGTCGTCCCAGATATGACCGACCGGTGATTTATAGCTGGGATCGGCATCGTATCGAATCGTATGCTCATCTTCCCGTTTGCTGACATATTTTTCAATCGTCAGTTTGAAATAGGTGCCTTCCGGTGCGGTGAAGTCAACATCTCTTGTCTTGGAAAGGACATCGTTGTATGTGGCGACAGCCTGATCCTCGCTGGAAAATTCAACGTTGACATACTGGTCGGTTACTTTAGAGATGTTGCTGAAATCGGAGGACCCGAAAGTCCCGCTACTTCGAGACCACGAAGTTGACAGCTTGTAATAGGGAGGGAAGTCGCTGCTGTCCTTATCGCAGGATGTGGCGGATAAGACGAGCAGTGCAGAAGCGATGATTGTAAAAAATCTTTTCATTTCAAAAATGTTATTCTTATAACTTTTAGATTAAAAATAGTCGTTGTTGCAACACATACAGCGGACAAAGTTAATTCTTTTTAGCGGATTATCAACCCCTCTCCTTCCATTCAAAGACGGAATTTACCGTTTCTTCCTTGCCATCAAAGATTTGGTGAATTGAAAAT
>JAKSKJ010000177.1 GCA_024401795.1 Bacteroidales bacterium
TAATGCTGCCACCTGCGGAAACTTTCAAGATTGTCGGCACCGATGATCAGGGTGAAGTCGTTTTCCGGTTCACGCTGATGAAGGGCATCCAGCGTCCTGCAGGTGTAATGGGGCGGATCCATATGCAATTCGATGTCGTCCACCCATACGTGAAGTTCGGAGTGACGGCAAACGGCATCCACCGCCGCATTATACCGGTCAAGCGCGGTCAGGTTGTTAAGTTCTGACTTGAACGGACTCTGAGGTGACACCACCAGATATACCCAGTCGAATTCCCGGTCAGACGTAAGGAATTCCATAATGGCCTGATGGCCCTTGTGCAACGGGTCGAAAGATCCCGAATAAACGGCTATTCTCATTTGCTCAGAAATTCATCGACAATTCTCTCCGACTCACGGAATGTCTGTTCCAGCACATCATTCACCAGTTCGCAGTCGAACCTGCCGTGAGCGAAATCAATCTCCCACTGAGCCTTGGAAAGCCTTTCCGCAATCGCCTCCTCCGTGTCTGTACCCCTGCCGCGGAGCCTGCTTTCAAGCACTTCCATAGACGGAGGAAGAATAAGGATGGAAAGGGCCTTGTCTCCGAAATATTTCTTGAGATTATATCCCCCCTTCACGTCAACGTCAAAGATTATGACGTGCCCGGCATTCCAGATTCTTTCCACTTCCGACTTCAGCGTGCCATAGAACCTGTCCTTATACACCTCCTCATACTCAACGAAGGCATCGTCCGCTATGAGGGAACGGAATTTTTCCGCTTCGATGAAGTAATATTCCACGCCGTCCCGCTCTGCGCCGCGGGGCTGGCGCGACGTTGCGCTGACGGAGAATTCAAATTCAGGATGCAAACCCAGAAGATGCCCGACCACGGTACTCTTGCCGGCACCGGAAGGAGCGGAGAATATGATGACTTTGTTGCCCATTTCCTATTCTTTATTTCGACAAATTTAGTTAAATTTGTGAGATTTATGATTTGAAATCAATTTTATCACTAATTTAATACTATGGTATCATTCAAAGAACTCGGACTTGTCAACACCCGTGAGATGTTTGCCAAGGCAGTAAAGGGCGGCTATGCCATCCCCGCATTCAATTTCAACAATATGGAACAGCTCCAGGCCATCATCAAGGCTTCGGCTGAGACAAAATCGCCCGTCATCCTCCAGGTCAGCAAGGGTGCCCGCAACTATGCAAACCAGACTCTCCTCCGCTATATGGCGCAGGGAGCCGTCGAGTATGCAAAGGAACTCGGCTGGGAGAATCCTCAGATTTGTCTTCACCTCGATCACGGCGACAGCTTCGAAATCTGCAAGAGCTGTGTTGACTTCGGCTTCTCTTCCGTTATGATTGACGGATCTTCCCTCCCCTACGAGGATAACATCGCGCTCACCAAGAAAGTCGTGGAATACGCCCACAAGTACGACGTGACCGTCGAGGCCGAGCTCGGCGTTCTTGCCGGCGTTGAGGATGAGGTTTCCTCAGAGGAATCCCACTACACCAAGCCCGAGGAGGTCATCGACTTCGCCACCCGCACAGGCTGCGACTCTCTCGCAATCTCCATCGGCACAAGCCACGGCGCATACAAGTTCAAACCCGAGCAGTGCACACGCGATCCCAAGACCGGCCGCCTCGTTCCCCCTCCCCTCGCATTCGACGTTCTCCACGAGGTTGAGAAGAAACTCCCCGGATTCCCCATCGTTCTCCACGGATCATCTTCAGTTCCTCAGGAATATGTTGACATCATCAACGCCAACGGAGGCAAACTCCCCGATGCAGTGGGCATCCCCGAGGAGCAGCTCCGCGAAGCCGCCAAGAGCGCAGTCTGCAAGATCAACATCGACTCCGACAGCCGTCTTGCATTCACCGCTGCAGTCCGCAAGGTCTTCGCCGAGAAACCCGGCGAGTTCGACCCCCGCAAATACTGCGGCCCCGCACGCGACCTTATGACAGAACTCTACAAGCACAAGATTGTGAACGTTCTCGGTTCCGACGGAAAGGCCTGCTAAAAAAAGGGGATGACTATAAAAAA
>JAKSKJ010000178.1 GCA_024401795.1 Bacteroidales bacterium
CATAATTACAATTTTTTTGATTTTTCTTTGTGAAATAAGAAAACAATTGTATATTTGCATTGAGAAATGAAACAACTCTACTTTGGCAGTGATGCCAGAAGGTCTAACCAAAACAATAATTAACCTTTCTATAGGTAACACTACTAACTAACCGTCAACGCCCGCTGTGAAGCGGGCGTTGGTCGTTAACAGGACAGTACCTTATTGATTGATACTTATATGACAGGTTCCTTCTTTCCGGACTTGCGGCTGCGTTCGGCCGCGAAACCCATCAGATGACTCTCGATGGAAACGTCAATGGTGCTGGACAGCCGGCCCGCATCCTGATATGCCACGGCTTCCACGAAATCGCGGAAAAGCGCGTGGTCGCCACCACCGTGACCGGAATCGCGATACTCCGGAATCTCCTTGACCTTCATATTCCACACTTTTTCTTCCCGGGTTCTGAAATCCGTGACGGTGAACGAACCGCCATCCCCTTCTATGTATCCGGTAGTGCCCATTATCCTGGTGCGGCGGCCTCCCATCGGAGAGAAAGCCTCCATCGCAAAGGACGAGGTGACGCCATCCTCAAACACAAGGTTGGTCACGTAGTGGTCGGGCTGGTCATTGTCGCAATGATACACACAACGGCCATAACCCGTGGTGCGGAGCTTTTCGAGTATTTCCGCATCGTCTTTCGGGTTCTTGAGGTCGAAAACATAGTTATGCGCTTTCTTGCGCACATAGATGTCTATGGCTGAATAGGGGCAGGTACCTTCGTGGGGACAACCATCAGTACAGCGGAAAGGAGCCCCTTCGGGAGCATTCTCCGCCTTGAAAAGATAGAGGGAACCGTCTGCCGATACACTCTTGCAGGGCTTGCCGATTATCCAGCGCAGGATATCCAGGTCGTGGCAGGACTTGGCCAGAATTATGGGAGTGGTAGCCTTGGAATCACGCCAGTTGCCTCTTACGTAGGAATGAGCCATATGGGCGTACTGAATGGGCTCCATATGCTGGATGCTCACAATATCGCCTATCATACCCCTGCGGACCACTTCGCGCATAGCAATGAAATAAGGCGCGTAACGGAGCACGTGGCAGGTCGCCAGAATTCGTCCCGTCTTCTTCTGCCTGGCGAGCAGTTTACGGCACTCGTCCGCTGTCTGGGCCATAGGCTTTTCAAGCAGCACATCGTATCCAAGTTCCATAGCCTTCATCGCCGCCTCGAAATGCAGGTCATCGGGGAGGGCGATAACCATTGCATCGGCAAACTTGGGTACTGAAAGTATCTCGTGGAAGTCACCGTAACGGCGGTCTTCGGGAATCTGATGCTTCCGGGCAAATTCCAGTTTCCTCTCCGGATTGATGTCGGAGACGCCGACAAATTTCACTGCATCGGGGTAAAGCTGGCCGTATTTTCCGTACACTCTGCCGCGAGAACCGGCACCCACGACCACTGCCGTAACCGGATGATCGACGGAAGCCTTGAGCGACCTGATATTCATATCCAGGGAATTGAGTTCTCCGGGCACATCAACCGGAGGGACATTCCCGTCAGACACGGACCCGGCGGATACCGCCTGAGGGACCAGAGCCACGCCAGCCGTGGCGAGACCAAGATTTTTAAGAAAGTCTCTACGTTTCATTA
>JAKSKJ010000018.1 GCA_024401795.1 Bacteroidales bacterium
AAAACACAAGGAAGGGAGTGATGCCGTGCGCATTGGCGATGTCCAGGAAATCGCTTATGTGCCCTTTGAAGGCTTCCGGCTCATTTTCATAGACCACACTGCTGAGGAAAACCCTCATAGTGTTGAATCCCAATTCCTCGGCATATCCCAGTTCTCTGTCAATCGTCTCGGGATCGAAGGTGGAAGTCTGCCACATCTCAATCTGGTTGATTGCCGTGGCGGGGATGTAGTTGCATCCGCTCCTCCATCCTGTGGCCTCATACCAGGCATTTGCCTTCTCCGCAGTCCACTTGCCGTCGGCGTCAATGCCGCTGCAACACGATGCGAGGAACGGTACAACGGCGATAATGGTCAAAAACAATTTTTTCATATCCGTATATGTTTGGTTTTTATGCTCCAACTTCCGCTTTCATCTCCCGGAGCAGGTCGAACGCCTGCAGAGGAGTCATATTGTTGATGTCAGCCGCCTCCAGTTTTTCCTTCAAAGAACTCAGCGTGGGGTCATCCAACTGGAAGAAAGACAGTTGCACACTGCCGTCTTCGGCCACTTCTCCCTTGCCGGACACCGCCTTTATGCTCTTCTCCTTCCTTTCCAAATCCCTGAGAGTCCTTTCAGCAGACTCTATCACCTCCCTGGGCATTCCGGCTAGCCGCGCCACGTGAATGCCGAAACTGTGCGCAACTCCGCCCGGTTCCAGTTTCCTGAGGAAAATCACCTCCTTTCCCTCCTCCTTAACGGCAATGTGGTAATTCTTCACTCTCGGATATTTTTCCTCAAGGTCATTGAGTTCGTGGTAATGCGTGGCGAACAGCGTCTTCGCCCCCTTGCCGTACTGATGGATGAATTCCACCAGAGCCCTGGCTATGGACATTCCGTCATAGGTGGAAGTACCGCGGCCTATCTCGTCCAGAAGCACAAGGGAACGGGATGACAAGTTGTGCATAATCATCGAAGTCTCCAGCATCTCCACCATAAAAGTGGATTCGCCCCGGGAGATGTTGTCGGTAGCTCCCACGCGGGTGAATATCTTGTCCAGGCAGCCTATGCGGGCAGTCTTCGCAGGAACGAAAGACCCCGTCTGCGCCATAAGGGCTATGAGGGCCGTCTGACGGAGCAGAGCGGATTTTCCCGCCATATTAGGGCCTGTCAGAATCATTATCTGTTCTGTCTTGCTGTCAAGGCAGACATCATTGGCAACGTATTCCTCACCCGGAGACATCAGGGTCTCGATGACGGGATGGCGTCCGGCCTTGATTTCAATGGACGTGCTCTTGTCAACCACGGGACGGCAATAATTCCTGTCCAGAGCCTGCTGAGCGAATCCCTGCAGCACATCCAGCCTTGAGATTATCCTGCAATTCTCCTGAATGTCCCTGATGGATTTCTGTATCTGCCCCACCAGGTCGGCATATATCCTGCTCTCAATCTCGTAGATGGTAGCCTCCGAACTCAATATTTTTTCTTCGTATTCCTTGAGTTCCTGAGTGATGTAGCGCTCTGCGTTCACCAGTGTCTGCTTGCGTATCCATTCAGGAGGAACCTGCTCCCTGAAGGTGTTGCGGACCTCTATGTAGTATCCGAAAACGTTGTTGTAGCCTATCTTGAGGGAACTGATTCCTGTCCTTTCTATCTCTCTCTGCTGCATCTTCAGCAGATAATCCCTGCCTCCGCGGGATATCTCCCTGAGTTCATCGAGCTGCCTGTCCACTCCGGGGGCAATCACGTCCCCTTTGCCCAACTGGGCGGCAGGGGTCTCTGCCATCGTGGAAATGATGCTCTGCCGTATTTTCTCGCAGTTGCGCATCGCAGCGGCCTGTTTCTCCAAAGCGGGAGTGCCTGACCCGGCGCAAAGCGTTCTGACAGGTTCCATCCTGGCAAGACTTCTGCCCAACTGCATCACTTCGCGGGGAATGATTCTCCCGTTCGCCGCACGGGCCAGAATCCTCTCCAAATCTCCTATCTCACTTATGAATCCCTGCATTTCACGGAGTGCCCCGTCATTGTCGAAGAAGAACTGGACGGAGTCGTACCTCTCTTCCAACTCCTTTATATCCATTACCGGCATCGCCAGCCATTGCCTCAAAAGCCGCGCCCCCATAGGCGAGCAGCAGCGGTCAAGCACGTCCACCAGAGAGACTCCGTCCTGCCCGGAAGCGGACTGGAATATCTCCAGATTACGGAAAGTGAACCTGTCCATCCACACAAATTTGTTGCCGTCTATGCGGGATATGGAACAGATGTTCCTCAGACCCATATGCTGTGTCTGCTCAAGATAACATATCAGAGCGCCGGCAGAACAGATGGCAAGGGGATACACGTCAACGGCAAAACCCTTCAGGCTGCTCACGCACAGCTGTGCGCACAACTTCTCCCGGGCGGATTCGAGTACGAAGGCCCACTCGTCGAGAGGAGTCACGAAGTACTCTCCGAACCGCTCCTTCACGGCATTCAACACGTCCCTCTGGACTATCAGTTCCTTCGGGCGCATCGATGAAAGGAGGGTGACGATATAATCCACAGAACCCTGCGCAACCTGGAAGGTTCCGGTGCTGACGTCCAGAAACGCCGCTCCACATTCGTTGTTGTCGAAAGTGAGGCCCGCGAGGTAGTTGTGCTCCTTCTGGTCCAGCATTCCTTCCCCGAAGGCGATTCCCGGAGTAAGAATCTCCGTTATGCCGCGTTTCACCAGTTTTGACTGGGCGAGTTTGGGATCCTCCAGCTGGTCGCAGATGGCCACCTTGTATCCGGCGCGCACAAGTTTCTGCAGATATGTTTCTATCGCGTGGTGGGGGAAACCGGCCATTGCCGTATCGCCCTTTTCACCGTTCGAACGTCTGGTGAGCACCAGTCCCAGGACCTTGCTGGTCGTCAGCGCATCGTCGGAATAGGTTTCGTAGAAATCACCCACCCTGTACAGCAGGATGGCCTCGGGATGCTGGGCCTTTATGCTGAAATACTGCTTCAGAAGCGGAGTGTCTTCCACAATCTTTTTCATAATCTGCTAATTAAGGGATGCGAGGAAAATCACCACAATTACAATCGGAGCTATATAACGTATCTGGAAATAGAAAGGTTTGAACAGCCTCCCGTTCAACTTCAGCATTCCGTTATTGGTAAACTCGTTCCGGACAAGTTCCCTGTCCAGTTTCCACCCCGTGAATATCACGAACAGCAAGGCTCCGAAAGTCATCAGGAAATTGGACGTAACCACGTCGCAGAGACTGAAAAGCGTCAATCCGAATACTTTCACCCCCGACAGCGGTCCGAAGGAAAGCGAGCACAATGCCCCCAGCAGCCAGGTGCCGATAAAAATTCTCAGAACCGCTTTCCTGCGGGAAATCTTCTTTTCCTCCACAATGTAGGCAACCCCTACCTCGTACATAGAGATTGAAGACGTGAGCGCGGCTACCACGATTGTAAGGAAAAACAGCACCGACATAATCCGGCTGAGCACGGGTGCGACTGCCCCCAGTTTCACGAAGATGAAAGGGAGTGTCTCGAATATCAGACCGGGGCCTGTTCCCGGTTCTACGCCGGAAGCAAAAACTGCGGGCATTATGGCGAAACCCGCTATGACGGCGAATATCAGATCAGCCACCGCTGTTCCGATGCCTACCCTCATTATGTCAGCGTCCTTTTTCATATAGGATGAATACGTTAGAACCGTTCCCACCCCCAGGGAAAGAGAGAAGAACGCCTGCCCCATCGCATTTATGAAAGTATCGTCATCCACATTCCTGAAATCCGGCTTCACAAGATATCTGACCCCCTCTCCCGCTCCCGGAAGAGTTATGGAATAGACCGCTATCGCCAGAATAAGGAAAAACAGCACCGGGATAGAAAATTTGTTGAACAACTCAATGCCTTTCTTCACCCCGCCCAGAACAATCAGCGCAGTGATGCCCAGAAAAACGGTATGCGAAAGCAGAGGCATCCACACCGATGAATTGAAGGAACCGAACAGGGCAACGTTTTCTGCCGAAAATCCGGAAAACAGTGATTTGGCCAAATAATTTACCGACCATCCACCGACTACGCTGTAATAGGAGAGTATAATCAAAGGAGCCAGTACCGTCAGCAGACCCAGCCACTTCCAGGAAGTGCCGGGAGCAAGCTTCTCCAAGGAACGGAACGTGTTGGCCTCCGCATTTCTCCCTATTATGGTTTCACACAGCATTATGGGTACAGCCAGAAACAGCACGCAGAACAGGTATATCAATATGAATGCGGCACCTCCGTTCTGCCCCGCCATATATGGGAACCTCCAGATGTTGCCGAGCCCTATCGCAGACCCCGCCAAAGCCGATACCGCAGTGATGCTGCTTGCAAAATGTTCCCTCTTCGCCGCCATTTACAGAATGAAATTGGTGAAGAATATGACAGCGATGGCAATAGGCGCCACCCACCTGATAAGGAAATAGACAACAGGGAAAATTTTCCCGTTGACAGCAATCTGTCCTTGATTAGTGACATTATCCCACACCTCCTCCTTCTTGAGGATAAAACCCACAAACACAGCCACAAGGAATGAAAGTACAAGAAGCAGTATGTTGGAACAGAACCAGTCGAACGCATCAAACAGCCTGCCTTCCAAAGCGCAGAGAGTACCGATGAAACCACATATACAGTAAACTATAAGCACGGCCTTTTTCCGGCTCATTCCGTATTTCTCGGACAGGAAGGATGTCCCCACCTCCACCAGACTGATACAGGATGTCATGGCTGCAACGACAACCGCAATGAAGAAAAACGCGGCCACAATTCCGCTTATGACCGGAAGATTTTCACCCATTTTGGAAAAAATGAACGGAATGCTCTGGAAAATAAGTCCCGGACCGGCTCCGGGTTCGATACCGGCCGCGAAAACCGCCGGCATTATGGCAAGTCCCGCAAAAATGGCGAATGCGAAATCCGCAACAGCCGTTCCCGCACTGGATGCCAATATGTTCTCGTGTTTGGACACATACGCGCCATACGTGATGATTATCCCCATTCCCAATGAAAGGGAATAGAAACTCTGGCCCATCGCGTAGGCGAAAGATCTGGGCGTTAAATGGCTGAAATCCGGCTTGAGAAGATATTCAATACCGGCCTCCGCCCCCGGGAGGGTGACGGAATAACATATCATCACTATAATCAGGATGAAGAGAATAGGCATCGACAATCTGCTGAATTTCTCTATACCTGTCTTCACACCCCTCATCACCACGAAACAGCTTACCCCGAGGAACAGAAGATGCATTGCCACGGGTTTCCATACGGAATCCGTAAGATTTCCGAAAAGTCCTGTGACTTCATCCGTGGATGTGCGTACGAAAAAACCGGAGAACGACTTTAACATAAAGTCCATCGACCAGCCGCCTATAACACTGTAATAGGAACAGATAATCAGAGGAATGAGCACAGCCAGATATCCGGCAAACTTCCAGACACGTTTGCCGGGACGCAGGGAAGACATCGAATAGGCCGCACTCATCCTGCTTTTCCTTCCCAAAACGACCTCCGCCACAAAAATGGGCAGGGATATGAAAATTGTTGAAACTATGTAGAGGACAACGAAAGCTGCCCCGCCGTACTCTCCTACAATATAGGGGAAACGCCATATATTGCCGAGGCCTATGGCAGAACCGGCCATAGCCGTTATTACGCCCCAGCGATTGCTGAATTTCTCTTTATGCGCCATCTTATTTCCTTATATACACCGTAAATTCAAAATCGTAGCCGGTTTCCTCGTCGTGGAGAGTCTCCGAACGGGATTCTTCCTTCCAAATCCCGGGATCTATCACGGGGAACCAGGCATCCGCATCAATCTCGGTATGCACGTGGGTGATGAAAAGCCTGTCCATCTCATTGATGGCGGCTCTGTAAACCGAAGCCCCGCCCATCACGAAGCACCTTTCAGCCCCCGTTGCCTCAGCCTCAGCAAAGGCTTCCTCAAAAGAATACACGCAAGTCGCCTCCGGTATCGGATCTCCTCCGGCATTGAGAACAATGTTCTTCCTTCCCTTCAACGGATGGAACGGAAGGGAAAAATAAGTTGTCCTGCCCATAATTACGGGATAACCGCTTGTAACTCTCTTGAAATATTTCAGGTCTTCGCTAAGATGCCAGGGCAACTGACCCCTGATGCCTATGCCGTTATTGTCGGCGATGGCCACTATCAAACATTTTTCCATATCGTTATACTGCTACAGGAGCTTTTATCGCCGGCCAGGGATCGTAGTCCACCAGCTCGAAATCCTCATATTTGAAATCGAAGACGCTCTTCACTTCGGGGTTCAGTTTCATTTTGGGAAGAGCCCTCGGCTCACGGCTGAGCTGTTCCTTCACCTGGTCGAAATGATTGAGGTAGATGTGGGTATCTCCCGTGGTGTGAATGAACTCTCCGGGCTTGAGACCGCAGCACTGTGCAATCATCATCGTCAGAAGAGCATAAGACGCTATGTTGAACGGAACGCCCAGGAAGGTGTCGGCACTGCGCTGATACAGCTGGCAGCTGAGTTTCCCGTCGGCTACATAGAACTGGAACAGGCAGTGGCAGGGAGGCAGGGCCATCCTGTCAACCTCTCCGGGATTCCACGCGCACACGAGCATACGGCGGGAGTCCGGATTGTTCCTTATCAAATCGATGACCTGGGAAAGCTGGTCTATGCTGCGTCCGTCGGGAGCGGGCCAACTGCGCCACTGGTGGCCGTAAACCGGGCCCAGATTTCCGTTCTCGTCAGCCCATTCGTCCCAGATGGTCACCTTGTTGTCCTGAAGGAATTTGACGTTGGTGTCGCCGCTGATGAACCACAGCAATTCATAAATAATGGACTTCAAGTGCACCTTCTTGGTGGTCAGAAGAGGAAAGCCCTCGCTGAGGTCGAACCTCATCTGATGGCCGAATATGCTTTTGGTACCCACGCCGGTGCGGTCTGTCTTGACCACCCCCTTGTCCATTATTTCCCTTAATAAATCAAGATACTGTTTCATACGCTATTTGATTCCGAAAGCGAAAATTATTGCCTCTTTGTACACTTTTCCCGGTTTCAGCACCGTTGAAGGGAAATCGGGATGGTTGGGGCTGTCGGGGAAGTGCTGACATTCCAGGGCGACGGCGCAGTAGTCGTGGTAGATGCGGCCGCGCTTTCCGGCAGGGCATCCCTCAATCCAGTTGCCGGTATAGACCTGCACTCCCGGCTGGGTGGTGTAAACCTTCAGTACGCGGCCTGACTTCTTCGAATGGAGTTCTGCGGCCTCCTGAATCTGGCCGGGCATATAATTGTCTATGCACCAGCAGGCATCATATCCCTTTCCATATTTGAGTGCGGGAAAGTCTTTCCTAATGTCCCTCCCCAAAGTTTTCTCCTTGCGGAAATCCATAGGAGTGCCCGCCACCACCTCCGGAACTCCGGTGGGGATGAGGGTGCTGTCCGTGGGGAGATATTCCGTTGCATTGAGTTTCAGGGTATGACGCAGCACGCTGCCGCCCCCGTCAAGGTTGAAATAGGCGTGGTTTGTGAAATTCACCACTGTCTTTTTGTCCGCGCGTGCCGTGAAAGTCAGACGGAGTTCATTATTGTCACTCCATTCGTAGCGGGCTATGACCTTGACGTTGCCGGGATAACCCATCTCCCCGTCTTCAAAGAAGTACATGAATTCCACTCCGCCCTTGTGCTTGCGGGATTCCCAGACCTTGTTCTGACAGCCCTCGGGGCCACCGTGAAGATGATTGGGGCCGTTGTTTATCGGAAGGCTGTACTCCACTCCGTCAAGGGTGAATTTCCCCTTCGCAATGCGGTTCGCAAAACGCCCGGGGCATTTCCCCGCGCAGGGACCGTCCGCAAAATAACTTTCAGCCTTGCCGTATCCCAGAACCACGTCCGCCAGTTTTCCATTGCGGTCGGGCACGTTGACAGCCACGATTCCCGCACCGATGCTGCTCAACACCACTGAGGCACCGCTTTCATTCGTAATGGTGTACTTGTAAACGGCTTTGCCGCATTCGGTCCTGGACCATAGTTTTCTTCTGATAGACATAGCTTTATGGGATTTATTGGTTCAATATCGCATTTATCACTTTCTGCGTGGGGGCGTCCTTCAGCAGAATCCGTTTATCCTTATCCAGCAGATACAGGGACGGAATGGCCCTCACGTCGTACAGACGCTCGTTCCTGATTATCCTGAAGATATCATAACAACTTATCCACGACTCGGGATAATTGGGTTCATACTCCCTCCAGGCCGCAAGATCTTCGTCAATATAGACATTGACCACTGCCACCGCCCCACTGTTTATCAGATCCACCATTTCAGGCACGCCCATCACTTCTTCGATGATTTCCTTGCAGGCGTCGCAGCCGGGATTGCTGAAGAAAAGCATAATGTATTCCGCCTTCACGTCATACAGGCTCAATGTCCTCCCGACAGCAGTGCGCATCTTGAAATCGGGAGCAACCGTACCATACTGGCAGATGGCGCAACTCTCCGCCTCGTATCTGTATGCCGGGCGCAGATCCTCCGGGGTCAGCGGAGATTCGGCCATCAGGCTGACAAAAGGCAGATAATAGTCCTCATTCCTCATAGGGGAGTTGGGGTCATAAAGGTACTTTGACACCAACTGGGTCATTAGAATATAACGGTGAGCCGACGTGTCCGCCCTTTCCTCCTCGCATATCCTTTCGAACAGAACGGCCATTGCCTTCTGTGCACCGGCCAGGGGAGCATTGTCCAGTATCCCTATGAAATTGGAGAGCGCCACTTCTATTTCCTCCATAGGCACTCCGCTGAAATCATCCCAATAGTGGTTCAGCACATACTCCATCCTTTCCTCCGGAGCGGTATAGACAGAAGGGATATTCACCTGTGGGAAATGCCTGGTTTCAGACACGCTGCCCCGGTGCCCCGCACAGGACACAAGCAGCGCCACGAAGGCACACAGGCTGGATATTCTAAAATTCTTTCTCACTTATAAGGGTTTCGGAAACGTTTATGATGAAATCACCCATCTTCTCCAATTCATTCACGATGTCCATATAGAAAGCACCGGTCTCATACTGATATCCTTCCTCCTCAAGTTTGACAAGGTGCTCTTCACGGAGTTTGTCGCGGTATTTGTTGATTGCCGACTCCGCCACGTAAGCGTTGTTGATGTTGCTTATCTCGTGCACCGGAATCGAAAGGTTCTCGACCATCGCGGCGTATGCCTGGTCCACAAGGGAAATCATCTTGTCCAGCTTCCTGAGCATATCGGTTGTGAATTTCTTCTTATGGGCATAGGTGCGCATCAGCATCCTTCCTATGGATTCTCCGGAATCCCCGAGACTTTCCATTTCGCCGATTATGCGGTACGAGCCCTTGATTCTGGCAAGAGCGGAAGAACCGACCTTCGCCTTGCTGACTTCTCCAAGGTATGATGCAATCTCGAACTCTATCCTGTCCGTAATCTCCTCATACTTCACAAGCTTCTCGTTCATCTTCTCGAACTCGGCCTCGTTCTCTGCGTGTATGGCGGACTTGATGTGAACAAGACCCTTGCGGCAGATATTGCCGAAGTTGAGGATTTCCTGCTGGGACTCCTTGAGGGAGAGTTCGGCGGTACTGAGCGGACCGGCCTTGATATATTTCAGACGGAAGACCTCTTCCTCACCCTTCGGAGAAGGCACCATCCAGGTTACAACCCTTTCTATCACAGGCACGAACCATATAAGTATCAAGGTATTGATGATATTGAACAGGGAGTGGAGCGTAGCCACCACAAACGGGAGAGATGCGGTGAGCGCCGCAGTGATTTCCGGGTCTTCGCCCCAGGCGGTAGTGGCGGGATTGGGGAAACCGAACAGTTCCACAATGCGGCCGATCAGGTTCAGGAACGGATGGAAAAGGCAACTCACCCAGGCCACACCGAACAGATTGAACAGCATATGGGCCCTGGCCGTTCTCTTTGCCGACACATTGGCTACGGAGGCGGCGATGTTGGAGGTGATGGTGGTACCGATATTCTCGCCCAGAACCATCGCGGCGGCCATCTCGAAAGGAATATATCCGTTCGCCACAAGCACCATCGTGATTGCCATCGTGGCTGCGGAAGACTGAAGCATCAGGGTCATTATGGCTCCTATCACCATGAAAAGCAGCACCGACCAGGCTCCTGCACCCGTGAGGTGGCTCAGGAACACCCTTACCGGCTCATTGTCGAGCAGAACTGTAGATGTCTCGCGCAGCGTTGTCAGTCCTAGGAACAGAAGGGCGAAGCCCATCAGGAAATCCCCGATATGCCTTGACGTCTTATTCTTTGACTGGAGGCACAGGAATGCAAAGAACATCAGAGGTACGGCGATGGCGCCCAAACTGAATCCGCCTCCTCCGAAACTGAGTGCGAATATCCAGGCCGTGACCGTTGTGCCGATGTTGGCGCCCATAATCACGCCGATGGCGTTGGCAAGGGAAAGCAGACCGGCGTTCACGAAACTCACGAGCATCAGGGTCGTTGCCGTTGAGGACTGTACCAGAGCCGTCACAACAATACCGGTAAGGACCCTCTTGAATGCATTTGAGGTCATTGCGGCCATAAACGCGCGGAGTTTTGCTCCGGCCATTTTCTGCAAGCCGCCGCTCATCAGGGACATTCCGTAGAGGAACATTCCCAGCGAACCGAGGAGGGTCAGAATCTGCAAGAATAAATTCATCTGATTATTTAAAAAGCTATCCCACAAATATAATCAAAAATCCGTAGATTTGCGGTATGAAGAAAACAGTGTTCCCAATATTGTTTCTTGCCTTGCTTTCTTCAATTACGGCAAAGGCTCAGTTGTTCTCCGAAGGCAACGATCCCGCATCCCTCTCCTGGAATCAGATCCGGACGGACAATTACAGGATTGTCTATCCCCGGGGCTTGGATTCCCTGGCGGCAGTCTATGCCCTGAACCTTGAAAGATACAGGGACAGAGTGGGCCTGACCATAGGATACAAGCCCAATGAGGCATACCGGAAACCTATGCCCGTCATTCTTCATCCCTTCAATGCACAGAACAACGGAATGGTGACCTGGGCTCCCCGGAGAATGGAACTTTTCACCGTCCCCGACGGCTCCGATCCCCTTCCCCTGCCAATAGACATACATCTTGCCATCCACGAATCCAGACACGTGGCGCAGATGCAGTTCGGGGCGGAAAAGCCATACAGATGGCTCAACGTGATTGCCGGCCAGTTGTGGCCGGGAGCGATGGCGGCCCTTTACCCCGGTCCGGCCTTCTTCGAAGGGGATGCCGTGGTTGCCGAAACAGAGTTGACCAATTCCGGACGCGGCAGAACCTCCTCCTTCCTCAACTACTACGACATCTGCTTCTCCGAAGGTGATTTCCGCGACTATTGGAAATGGCGCTACGGCTCCCAACGTTTTTACACCCCGGACCATTACAGGGCAGGTTATTTCACAATTGCAGGCATACGCACCCTATATGATGACCCCGACTTCACGGCGCGCTACTACCGAAACGTCACCAAAGGATGGCCCTTCCCCCTCTTCGTTTTCCAGAAAACGGTGAAGCAGGCAAGCGGGAAGAATTTCAGGGAGACCTTCAGTGAAATTGCGCAGGCCCGCAAAGATCTTTGGGAGAATGAGGCGGAACTCCGCAAGCCTTTCACTCCCTCCGTCAAAATCACGGAACATGGGAGATACTACTCCGCATTCAGCGAATGTACCGTATGCGAAGACGGGTTCTACTCCGTCCTGTCCGGGCTCGACCGCGCCTCGGAACTCGTGAAGGTCTCTCCGGACGGGGACGTGTCCGTCATCGGACCCTTCTCGTCAACGGCATCCCATCTTTCTTACAGCGGCTCCCTCAAACGCCTTTTCTGGGCGGAAATCATCAATGACCCCAGATGGGAACTCAAATCATCATCAGTGATAATGTACAGGGACGCGGACGGAAAAACGGGACGTTTGACCGGAAAAGACGGCAGATATTTCAATCCTTCCGTCGGGGGAGACAGGATAGCCGCAGTGGAATATCCCTGGACGGGCGGTTCCGCGGCTGTGGTTCTGGATGCCCGGGACGGAAAGATTCTCGGCAGGGTGCCGGCTCCGGACGGAATGCAGATTGCAGACCTCTGCTGGCTGGGCGAAAAACTCTATTTCTCCGCCGTCACAGAACGGGGAACAGGCGTCTATGACCTTGATTTCAATGAAATACTGGCTCCCCGGCCCTGCGTGACAAGCAGACTTTTCCCCCACGGAGGGAGAATCCATTTCACGGCGGACAGGAACGGCTCGGAAGAACTCTATTCCCTTGACCCCCGTGACGGACAGGTACGGCAACTCACCTCAAGCCGTTTCGGCGGCAGATTCTACAGTTTCTTCGGGGACAGCCTCTATTTCTGCTCCGGCTCGCGTGATGACTTCGGGATGTACAGAGCCGCTGTCAGCGACCTTATGGACAAAACCGTGGAATTCGGGGATATCCGTCAGGACAGCATTGCGGAGGAACTCAGTTCCCAGGTGCCGGAAAGCGGGGAGGGAGACAAGGAAATCACCGTCTCCTCTCCAGAGAAATACTCCAAAATCGCCCACCTCTTCCACCTGCACTCCTGGCTTCCCGTATATGTGAATTACGACGCCGTCTCCAACTTGAACATGCAGTCCCTTGCCTCCGACGCAGGCCTTGGAGCCACCGTGCTGTTCCACAACGACCTCAACTCCATGCAGGGAATCGTAGGATATTCGGCCTGGAACAGAAATACCGGATGGAGGCATAGCCTCCACGGGCAGTTCACCTACAGCGGCTGGTACCCTGTGATCGAGGCGTCCTTCGACCTCAATGACCACGAGGCCACCCAATATCTCCCGCAGACCTACTACAGCAAGTTTGCCAGAAAGGAATCCTATGTGAAGCAATCTCTGGGCATTCCTTCATTCCGAAGCAAGGTGAGAATGTACGTTCCCCTGCAATTCCCGTCCGGAGGATGGAGAAGGGGTCTGATTCCGGAAGTGAATCTTTCCTTCACCAACGATTGGTTCAGCACTGGCCTCGGGAATATACCGATGACAAGCGCAACGGTCAGCCTCAGCGGCTATATAATGCGTCCCATCGCATCATCCTGCATATACCCTCGGCTGGGAATAGGAGCGGAAGCCGGATACAGCAACTACTTCGGGCTCGGCCGGTTCTCAACCCCCGCCGCCTATCTGTCGCTTTACGGATATCTGCCCGGCATTCTCCGCACACACGGCATCAGATGGGACGCATCCCTGCAGAGCCAGACGGAAGTGTCCTCCATTCTGCGGCTGCGCTATGCTTTCCCGTTCGCGGCGGTGGACTGGTCCTTCCTGAGCCCTGTGGCCTACATCAAGAACTTCGAATTCTCCGCCGACGGCCGCTGGCAGCATTATTATTCCTCCGGAGAAAATA
>JAKSKJ010000019.1 GCA_024401795.1 Bacteroidales bacterium
AACATCATGTTTCCGAGAAGTTCGTTGTCCTTCACCAGGTCCATACGCGGAGACAGTTCAGGGTCGATGGCAAGTTTGTAGCAGTCGAAGATGACATCCTTGACCTGCTTCTGGATTGCCTCGATATCCTTGTCCTTGGCTACGCCGGCCGCTTTGAGCTTTTCGGCGAAGGCCACGATGCAATCCTCTTTCTCCCAAGCCTCTATCTCCTCCTTTGTGCGATATGATGACTGGTCGCTGGGAGAGTGTCCGCTGTAACGGTAGGTAACGACATCGAGCAGGGCCGGTCCGAGTTTCTGCTCAAGAAGAGCCTTCTTGCGGCGGAATGCGTCGATGACTGCCAGAGGATTGTATCCGTCAACGCGTTCGGCATTCATTGCATCGGGTTTGAAACCGGCGCCGAGACGTGCGGGGAAAGTGTATCCCATCGTCTCACCCTTGGTCTGTCCGCCCATTGCGTACTGGTTGTCCATAACGTTGAAGAGAACGGGAAGACCGCCCTTCATATCGCCCTCCCAGAGGGTATTGAACTGATCCATCGATGCGAAGGTCATTCCTTCGAGGACCGGTCCGCGGGCCATTGCGCCGTCACCGAGATTGGCCACGACGATACCCTTCTTGCGGTTGACTTTCTTATAGAGAGCCGCGCCGACTGCGATTGAGCCGGAGCCGCCTACGATTGCGTTGTTGGGATAGATTCCGAACGGGGTGAAGAAAGTGTGCATGGATCCGCCGAGGCCCTTGTTGAAACCGGTCGTACGGGCGAAAATCTCAGCCATTGCACCATACAGGAGGAAACGGATACCGAGTTCCTTCGTACTGCCCTTGAAGCCCTTCTTTGCCACGTTGACTGTGGCGCCGTCCCAGAATTCGTTCATCACCTTCTCCAGTTCCTTGTCGGAAAGAATCTCGATGGAACGGAGGCCCTTTGCCAGAATCTCACCGTGGGAACGGTGCGAACCGAAGATGAAGTCATCCGTATCAAGTGCGTAAGCCATACCTACTGCAGCGGCCTCCTGACCGGCTGAAAGGTGGGCGGGACCCGGGTTGTTGTACTCCACTCCGTTGTATCCGCCTGTCGTCTTCACGAGGTTGAGCATAGTCTCGAACTCGCGGATCGTGAACATGTCGCGGTAGATGCGGAGGAGGTCCTCCTTGGTGAAGTTTCCTTCCTTGAGTTCCTGCTTGATGGTCTTCTTGTACTGCATCACGGGCAGCTTGGGGAAGGTTATCTCGTGCTCTGACGGACGCAGAGTCTCGTTGGGATCGATATAAAGTGATTTAGGCATGATTATTTGTGTTTTATTGTTATTTCAGTGAAAATGCTGTTTCCTTGATTATTTCCGATACTGTAGGATGAGGGAACACGACCTCCTTGAGCTGCTCCACGGTCATCTCCTGCTCTATGGCAATGCACATGCTCTGGAGAATCTCCGAGCAGGGGTTGCCGAGCATATGGACACCCAGCACCTCGTGGTATTTAGCACCCACGATGAGCTTGCAGATGCCCTCTCCCCCTTCATTCTCGGCCACAAAGCGGCCAGAGTATGCCATAGGGAGCTTGACGACCTTGTAGTCCAGGCCTTTCTTCTTCGCCTCTTCTTCAGTAACGCCCACGCCTGCAACTTCGGGATTGGTATAGACCACGCCGGGGATTGCGTTGTAGCGCATAACGTCCTTCTTTCCGAGGATATTGTTGACAGCGACCTCACCCTCGCGGCTCGCTGTATGGGCAAGCATAGAGAATCCGGTCACGTCACCGGCGGCATAAACGTTGGGAACGTTGGTGCGCATATGCTCGTCCACCTTGATGCCGCAGGGGCGTCCTGCAGGATTGAGAGCGAGCTCTACTCCGATGTTCTCAAGTCCGATTCCGTTGAAGTTGGCGCGACGGCCCACACTCACCAGAATCCTGTCGCCGGACACGCGGCAAACCTTGCCGTCCGGGTCCTCATATACTACCGTATTGCCCTCGATGCCGGTGACCTTGCAGCGCAGGCAGAAATTGATGCCGCGCTTCGCATAGATATTCTGAAGCATCGCGCTGATTTCGTCGTCGAGCGGCCCCAGAATCTTGGGCAGCATCTCCACGACCGTCACTTTCGTACCGAGAGTGCTGTAGAATGCGGCGAACTCCATACCTATGACACCGCCGCCGATGACGACGATTTCCTTGGGCTGCTCCTTGAGCGCGAGAATCTCACGGTTGGTGACAATCACGTCGCCCGCTTCCTTCAGCCCGGGGAACGGAGGCACAGCAGCCTCGGAACCGGTGCATATCAGGAGATTTTTGGCAACATATCCGGTATCTGCGGCCTTGATGGTGATGCCATCCGCACCGCGTCCGGTAATAAGGGCATCGGCGTTCACCACCTCAACCTTGAAGCCTTTCATAGCGGCCTTGATGCCTCCCACGAGTTTGCGGACAACCTTGTCCTTACGCTCCACAAATTCATTATACTTGAAGGAAGGCTTCTCGACATATACGCCGTAATGGTCGCCATTGACGGCATAATTATACACCTTCGCACTGTAAAGCAGCGTCTTGGTAGGAATACAGCCCTCATTGAGACATACGCCGCCAAGGGACTTCTTCTCGAAAAGGACGACCTTGAGTCCTGCCGCGCCTGCGCGCTCTGCGGCCACATAACCACCGGGACCGCCGCCGATAATCGCTAAATCGTACATTATTGCAAAAAATTAAAATTCAACGTCGAGATTCTCAATTTCTATCGCGACCTGCTTGAGGAAGCGTGTAGCCTCTCCACCGTCAACGGCACGGTGGTCGTAGGTAAGGCTGAGTCCCATATAAGGCACGAATGCCACCACTCCGCCGCCAAGGTCCTTGGGACGCGGGACAATGGTACACACGCCGAGGATTGCGCTCTGAGGCACGTTGATGATGGGGGTGAACCACTCCACTCCGAAGCCTCCGAGGTTGGACACAGTGAACGAAGCGGCCTCGGGAGAAAGCAGGTCGGGATTGACACAACCCTTCTTCGCATCCTCGGCAATCTTCTTGAGCTGCTTGCTGAGTCCCACGATATTCAGTTCGTCTGCGTGAGGGATGGCCGGAACCATAAGTCCGCGCTCGGTATCCACGGCACAGCCGAGGTTGACCGGTTTGAACAGACGCATTGCATCTCCAAGGCAGTGTGAATTGAGATTCGGGAATTTCTTGAGGGCCTTGATGACGGCAAAGCACACAAAGTCGTTGACCGTGATGTTGGTATCGAGTTTTCCTTCTTCAAAGGCCTTCTTGGCCTTCTTGCGGAGAGCCTGCACCTTCCGTGCATCTGCGCCCAGCATATGGGTGAGCTGTGCGGAATTCTGGAGAGAATTGTACATGGACTTGGCAATCAGCTTGCGCATATTGCTCATCTTGACAACCTCGAATTCGGCTCCCTCGCCCGCTATATCGCTGTGATTTGCCTTCCATTCCTTGAGGTCTCCCGCCTTGACTGTGCCGGCAAGGCCCGACCCCTGTGCGGGAGCGGCCATACCGCCTTCCGCCATCTTTGCCTTTGCAAGCCCGGTCAGATTGACCGCCACTGCCTGCACGTCACGTTCGATGACACGTCCGTAAGGCCCTGTCCCGGCAACCTGCGCCAAATTGACACCTTTCTCCTCTGCGAGTTTCCTCGCACGCGGCGACACGGCACCTGAGTTCGCAGTTGCACCTTCGGGCACTGCAATCCCGGCCTCAGGCACATTGGATTTGGGAGAAGTGCCGTCGGCCGGCACAGCAGCGCCCGAAATGACGCCGGCAGTCGCAGGAGCTGCCTGTGGTGCCGAGGGGCCATTAACCCTATTATCCGGTCCCTCGGCGCCAGCAGGCTGTCCGGAGGCTGCCCCAGCCCCCGAGGGCGAGGTTGCAGCTCCGCCGTTGGGATCGAACTCAGCGAAAGACTCGCCGGGCGCGCCTATAACCATTACATTGGTCAGACAGGGAATCTCATCCCCGTCCTTGAAGAACACGGCGAGAACCGTTCCCTCAACCTTGGCCTCCTCATCGAAGGAAGCCTTGTCCGTTTCGTAGCTGAACAGGATGTCCCCCGCCGCCACCTTGTCACCCGCCTTCTTTTTGAATTCGGTGACTATACAACTTTCAACCGACTGCCCCTGTTTGGGCATAATCACTACGTTTGCCATTGCTTATTTCAGATTAAATACTTAGAATCAGTGTACAATTATATCCAACAAATATAACAAATCTTCGGCAACTTGTCAATCTATTTACTATATTTGCAATAAATAGACAAGTCAGTACCATGAATACAGCAACTCATCTCGCCGCAATTGCGGTATGCGCGCTGATTGCATCATCCTGCGCAGGCAATGGAAATAATGGAAGCGGCAATTCTTCCCAAAACGCTGCCGAAACCTCATCAGTAGCCAACAACGGTTGCAACGGAGTTATCGCAACCGCTTCAGCATCAGATTATATGCACAATGTTAAAGTTCTGAGCGACGTTACCGACGCGAACGGAGCACGCACAATCATCGTAGAACCTTCAGACGTTTGTTCTGTAAGGATAAACGTCACAGTCAAAGACGGAACCATCCTCGACGCCACTTTCACCGGAGGATGCCAGGGCAACACAACGGGAGTCTCGAAACTAGTGGCCGGAATGAAGGTCAGGGATGCCATAGACAGGCTCGAAGGCATCGACTGCGGCGGAAAGGGCACAAGCTGCCCCGACCAGCTGTCGAAAGTCCTCAAGCTTTTCCTCTAGGAATTTCTCTATAATTTTTCGATTATCGGTGAGAGGATGGCAGACAGCTGTCCGCTCTCGATGAGAAATCCGTCGTGGCCGTATTCGGACTTTATCTCGAAGAAACGGCTTCTTTTTATCTGCCCGGCAAAACTGCGTACCGATTTTACAGGGAACAGATTGTCCGTCTCCACCGCAACGAGCGTGCAGTCCGCCTTTATCCTACCCAACGCAGCCTTCATTCCCCCGCGTCCGCGCCCGGGATTCATAGAGTCCAGAGCATACATGAGATACCAGTAACTGTAGGCGTCAAATCCGCGCCTGACCAGTTTTTCTCCCTGATAACGCTGATATGACGAAGCCCTTTCCGCGAACAGCGTTTCATCGTCTTCCGCCTGAGTGTCGTTGTAGCAGGCATAAGAACGATAAGAGATGAGACCGATGGAACGGGCACATTTGAGGCCTTCCGCTCCCCCGTTGACATCCTTGGCGGCGAAGAATGTGGGATCCGCCTTTATGGCCATACGTTGCGACTCGTTATATGCTGATATGTAAGGAGTTATGCGGGATTCCGTCGCAAGGAAAACAGCATTGCGTATAACCTCGGGCTCCGTTATGGTCCATTCCACTGCCCGGAAGCCGCCTATTGACGGCCCTATAAGCAGATCGACGGATTCTATGCCAAGATGCCTGCGCACCAGAATCTCCACCTTCACCATATCCCTGATGGTTATTTTCGGGAAATCCAGAAGCCAGGGTCGGCCTGTTGCGGGATTGATACTGGCGGGGCCGCACTCCGAATAGGAAGAGCCGAGGGTTGCCACGCACACGACGAAATGGCGCGAGGGGTCGATGACCTTGCCCTCGCCCACAATTTCAGGCCACCAGTCCTCCGGGTCGGCGTTGGCCGTAAGAGCGTGGTTTATCCATATCACCTTCTCCCCTGCCCTGTACGGCCTGGGAGAAGTGTAGAAGACCACTTCCATACTGTCCAGACGGCCTCCGGCCTCAAGGTCGAAAGCACCGGCATTGAATTGGTGTCTGAGCATCATTTCTTTGCGGCGTCAATTGCCTGACGCAGGTCTTTTATTATGTCTTCGGGGTCCTCAAGCCCTACGCTGAAACGGAGCTGCGCGGGGTCAATTCCTGCTTCGGCCAGTTGAGCGTCCGTCAGCTGGCGGTGAGTATGCATCGCAGGATGCAGTATGCAGGTATAGCAGTCAGCCACGTGGGTCTCGATTGTTGCCAGTCGGAGGCTGTTCATAAAGCGGCTCACGAAAGCCCTGTCGCCATCGAGGGCAAACGCCATCACGCCGCAGGTGCCGTCCGGCATATATTTGAGTTGCTTCTCCTTCTCCGGATTCCCCTCCAATTCGGGAAAATCCACCCATTTGATTTCGGGTTGCTCCTGCAGCCAGCGGGCTATCCTGAGCGCGCTTTGATTGTGCCGCTTCACGCGGACATCCAGAGTCTGCAGCCCGAGTCCGAGGTAGAAGGCGTTCTGGGGACTCTGTATGGCCCCGAAATCCCTCATCAGCTGACTCGTCGCCTTGGTGATGTATGCAAGTTTGCCGAACTTTTCAGTATAGGTTATGCCGTGGTAGGTGGGGTCCGGAGTGCAGAGCCCGGGGAATTTGTCGGCATAGGCGTTCCAGTCGAACCTGCCGCTGTCAACTATGGCTCCACCCACCTGCACGCCCTGTCCGTCCATATATTTGGTGGTGGAATGCGTCACGATGTCAGCCCCCCACTCGAAGGGACGGCAGTTGATGGGTGTGGGGAAGGTATTGTCAACTATGAGCGGCACACCGTGCGAATGGGCCAGTCTTGCGAATTTCTCGATATCCAGGATTCTTACGCCCGGATTGGACAATGTCTCTCCGAACACAAGTTTGGTATTGGGCCTGAAAGCGGCCTCCAAATCCTTTTCGTCCGCATCCTGGTCAACGAAAGTGACATCTATCCCCATCTTCTTGAAAGTGGCGCCGAACAGGTTGAAAGTGCCGCCGTATATGCTTGCGGTACTGATCATATGGTCCCCTGCCTCACATATGTTGAAACAGGCGAAGAAATTTGCCGCCTGCCCGGAGGATGTCAGCATTCCCGCGACACCGCCCTCCAGAGCCGCTATTCTTGCGGCAACCATATCATTTGTCGGGTTCTGCAGACGCGTGTAGAAATAACCGTTGTCCTCAAGATCGAAGAGTCTGGTCATATCCTCGGAGGTGTCGTACTTGAACGTAGTGCTCTGTATGATGGGAATCTGCCTGGGCCGGCCGTTGCCGGACTCGTACCCCGCCTGGACGCAAATCGTCCCCTGTGAAAGTTTGGTATCCATAAATCAATAAATACAATCTTACAAATTTACTGAAATATTCTTATTTTTGTAGCGACAGCAATCAGAAAATATGACAGTTCACAGTTTCACCCCGAAGGCATTCACTGCCGAAGACTCAAAAATTGACAGCATAATATGCACCCTCAGAGCAGGGGACGTTGTATTCGCCCCTGCAGAAAGCGCAGACAGATTCACCAGACTGAACCACGGCATTTCCGTACGCACGGGAGGCACGGAAGAGGCGGCGGCATTCGCGGCGGACAAGGGAGCCGAATCCCTGGAAATCTGGACGGACTGCGACGGTTTTATGACAGCCGACCCCGCCATCATCAAGACATCCTACGTGATTGATGAACTCAGCTACGCAGAAGCGATGGAATTGAGCAATTTCGGAGTAAAGGTCCTTGAAGCGGCATCCCTGTCCCCTCTGTTCGGCAAGGGAATCCCGACCGTCATCAGGAATGTCAGGCACCCCGAACGTCTCGGTTCAGTCATCCGCGATGCCGTACAGGCAAAGGAAGGAACAGGGGGCACGGTGACCGGAATTGCCTCAATAGACAACATATCGCTCCTCACTTTCAGCGGCCCCTCAATGGTAGGCATAGTGGGTGTGGACAGCCGCCTGTTCGCCGCCCTTTCGTCATGCGACATCAGCGTGTTCTTCGTGTCCCAGTCATCTTCGGAGACCGGAATCAGCATAGGCATCAAGACATCGGATGCAGAACGCGCCAAGGACGCGACAGACAGGGAATTCTCCATAGAAATCGCTTCAGGCAAGGCAAACCGCTGCATCGTTGAGAATGAACTCGCGGCAGTCGCAGTGGTAGGCGAAAGGCTGCGCCGCAGCAAGGGTGTGGGCGCAAAACTGTTCTCCACCCTCGGACGGAACGGCATCAACGTACTTGCCTGCGCACAGGGTTCATCCGAATACAACATATCCCTCATTGTCGACAAGCGTTTCCTGCGCAAATCGCTCAACGTCATCCACGACAGTTTCTTCCTGTCCGAATATCAGGAACTCAATCTGTTCATATGCGGTGTCGGCACAGTCGGAAGCAGCCTTCTGGAACAGATTGCGAGCCAGAAGACCAAGCTGATGAAGGAGCACAATCTCAAACTCAACGTTGTGGGAATAGCAAGAAGCATACGCGGTGTGTTCTCACGCGAAGGACTGGACTTGTCGCGCTGGCGGGAACTGCTCGAAACCGCACCCGCCCTCGACCTCCAGGGACTCAGGGATGAAGTCATAGGAATGAATATCTTCAATTCCGTCTTTGTGGACTGCACCGCAAGCGATGCAGTAGCCACCCTGTACCACGATTTCATAGAGCACAACATCTCGGTAGTGGCCGCCAACAAGGTAGCGGCATCTTCCGGTTATGCCAATTACTCGTCACTCAAGGAACTTGCCCTCAAGCGCGGAGTCAAATACCTTTTCGAAACCAACGTGGGAGCCGGACTCCCCATCATCAACACCATCAACGCCCTGAAAAACAGCGGCGACAGGATTCTCAAGATAGAAGCCGTACTCAGCGGTACTCTGAATTTCATCTTCAACACCATATCCGAAGACATCCCCTTCAGCCGCACCGTAAGGATGGCACAGGAGCAGGGCTTTTCAGAACCGGATCCGAGAATCGACCTCAGCGGCAAGGACGTCATACGGAAACTGGTCATTCTCGCACGCGAGGCAGGTTATAAGGTGGAGCAGGAGGACGTTGAAGCCAATCTCTTCATTCCCAAAGAGTTCTTTGACTGTTCGATGGAAGAATTCTGGCAAAGACTACCCTCTCTGGACGAGGATTTCGAACAACGCAGAAAAAAGCTTGCAGCGGACCACAAGCATTGGAGATTCGTGGCCCGGATGGAGAACGGCCACTATTCGGTCTCTCTCCGCGAATTTGAAGAAAGCCATTCCTTCTACGTGCTGGAAGGCTCCAACAACATAATTCTTCTCACGACGGAAAGATACAACAGGCACCCGATGCTCATTCAGGGATATGGTGCCGGTGCGGACGTCACTGCAGCCGGTGTGTTCGCAGACATCATAAGCATAGCAAATATTTAAAGGTATGAAAGTGGCAATCGTGGGCGCCAGCGGCGCCGTAGGTCAGGAATTCATCAGAGTCCTGGAAGAAAGGGACTTCCCTCTCGACGAACTGGTTCTTTTCGGCTCGGAAAGGAGTGCCGGAAGGAAATACTCATTCAAAGGCAAGGAACTGACAGTAAAGCTGTTGCAGCATAATGACGATTTCAGGGACATAGACATCGCCTTCACCTCCGCCGGAGCCGGAACGTCCAGAGAGTTCGCGGCCGACATCACCAGGTTCGGTACAGTGATGATAGACAATTCCAGCGCATTCCGTATGGACGAAGACGTTCCCCTTGTGGTTCCCGAATGCAATGCCGCCGATGCCCTGACAAGGCCACGCGGAATCATTGCCAACCCCAACTGCACCACAATTATGATGGTGGTGCCCCTGCAAGCCATAGAAAACCTCTCACACATCACCAGGGTACACGTGGCCAGCTACCAGTCCGCTTCCGGAGCAGGCGCGCAGGCGATGGCGGAACTTCAGCAGCAGTACCGCGACATAGTGGAGGGCAAGCCCGTCACCGTCAGCAAGTTCGCCTATCAGCTGGCATACAACCTCATCCCCCAGATTGATGTCTTCACCGACAACGGCTACACCAAGGAGGAGATGAAAATGTTCAACGAGACACGCAAGATTCTCCACTCCGACGTCAAATGCTCCGCAATGTGCGTACGGGTGCCTTCCCTGCGCTCCCATTCCGAAGCCGTGTGGGTCGAGACGGAAAGGCCGCTGAGCGTCAAGGAAGTCCGGGACGCTTTCGCGGCCTCCCCAGGCATCACCCTCCAGGACGACCCGTCAACCGGGTCTTACCCTATGCCCCTCTACACAGCAGACAAGGACGACGTGTATGTTGGACGGGTCAGGAAAGACCTTGCCAACGGGAACGGCATCACTTTCTGGCTTTCCGCCGACCAGATAAGGAAGGGGGCCGCCCTCAATGCGGTTCAGATTGCGGAATACATAATAACGCATCAATGAGAAAAGATTTTATTGCACCGACAATTTTTGCGGTCGGCATTATTCTTACGGCAGTTACCTTCTGCCACAGGATTGTTCTTCTGGAGCACAAAGACTGGGCACCTGACGTAAAACAGGGCCTGAACGACCTTGTAACCATCTACGGCAACGCTCCGGAAAAACAATATGCCGTTTTCGATTTCGACAACACATCCAGCGTCTTCGACATCACCGAAAACGAAATGTGTCTGCAACTTATGACAATGAGTTTCGAAATGACTCCGGAAAGATTTTCCGAGGTGATGGCTACAGACATTCCGCTCGAAAAGGCGAATTACGGCAACTATGTGAACGACATCTGCTCCGCATACACAGATCTCTACGGCAAATACGGTCCTTTCACGTACAAGGGACTTTCCGAGGAGGAAATGAACACAGTCAAGGCCGACCCCGTATGGGAGCAGTTTGCCGGAAAGATGTTCAGTTTCTATTCAGTGATGGAAAGCAACGGGGACATCACAATCGCCTACAACTGGGACAAGTACTGGTGCTGCGGAATGACGGATGAGCAGGAACGCGACCTGGCAAGACGCTCTCACGAGAAATTCTCACGCACCGAGACCTGCACCGGAGAGTGGAACGGCAGGAAGTACACCCTGGGGTTCACCGTTACCGAAAACATCAGGGAACTCTGGAAGGTTTTGGATGCCAACGGCATAGACGTATGGGTGTGTTCCGCTTCCGGCACCACCGCCGTTCTGGAGGCAATCGATATGTTCGGCCTCAGACCATATTGCACGGGGGTCCTCGCAATGACCATCGGTCACGACGCGCAGGGACGGCTCTCCAATTTCTACGACTACGACGGCAAGGCCTTTCTTCCGTCGGATGACGGCGGATGGAAGCAGGACAGCCTCCCGATCGGAGCCCAAACCTGCCGTCAGGGAAAAGTCACTGCCATACTCAACGCAATTGCGCCCAAATACGGCGGCAAGGGTCCCGTTGCGTGCTTTATGGATTCCACGGGAGATTTCAATTTCTGCACGGAGTTCGCCGACACGAAACTTGTCGTATGCTTCAACAGAGGCAACCGCAAAATCACGGACGGAGGCGGACTGATTGCGGAAACGGCAATCTACGAACGGGATGTGCTGGGTTATGACCTCCGGAAAGCCAATGAAGCCGGAGACATCCTTTTCCTGCTTCAGGGACGGGACGACAACGGCCTGCGCTCGTTAAGGCCGTCAAATGCCACATTGACGCTGGGAGCCACGGAAGAGAAACTTTTCGCAGGCCCGGAAAACTGGGCGCAGTACCGCACAATGTGCGACAGTTCAATGACAGTAAAACAGATAATCGAGGTTTTCTCCACCCCTTTCACTGAAGATTACCCCGGATACAGATCAATACCAAGCCAACTATGAAGAAAATCATTCTCACAACAACCGTTCTGGCGCTGACCACACTTGCATTTGCCCAAAATCAGTTGCCCGATTCACCCGATTTTGAAAACACGGGACTTGAGTGCACCAGCCTTGTGGTAGGGCGCGAAGCCAGCGGCACCGGCTCGGTCATAACCTCCCACACCTGCGACGGCGTGTCACACACCTGGGTGAACATAGTGCCGGCCGCAGACCACAAGCCGGGCGAGATGACTCCGATACGCAAGAACTGGCGCAAGACCCGCTTCCCTGCCGACACCGTCGGCATCAAAGTGGTCGGAATGATTCCTCAGGCGGCACACACATACGCATACGTCAATACAGGCTATCCCTGCCTCAACGAAAAGCAGGTCGGCATAGGAGAGACGACGTTCAGCGGCCCCGACACGCTCATCAACCGCAATTCCCCCCTGCTGATTGAGGAACTATGCCGTCTGGCACTGGAGCGCTGCGACAACGCCCGCGACGCCGTCAGGCTGATGGGAAGCCTGGCCGAGCAGTACGGCTACGGAGACGGGGGCGAATGCCTCACGGTGGCAGACAAGAACGAAGTCTGGCAGTTCGAGATTACCGGAAACGGCAAGCACGCCACGGGAGCAATCTGGGCCGCCCAGCGCATCCCCGACGACCATATCGGCATATCGGCCAACATACCCAGAATCGGACGGATAGACCGCTCGGACAGCGATTTCTTAATGGCTTCCGACAATCTTGAAGAAGTGGCAAAGGCTCACGGCCTTTGGGACGGAGAGAGCGAGTTCATATTCTGGAAGGTCATCAGGACAGACTATGCAAAGGGCAAGAACTTCCGTGAACGGGAATTCGTAGTATTCAGCCAGCTCGCCCCCTCGCTCGGACTCAGCTACGATATGGACGAGATTCCCTTCTCCGTCAAACCGGACTCCACCGTCAATGCCCGCAAGGTGATGGAAGTGCTGCGCGGGACCTATGAAGGTACGGAATTCGATATGTGCAAGGACTGGCTCATTGACGTGCCCGAAAAGAACGGAGTGCCCGCCCACAAGGAAATCAGCCCGGTGGCGAATCCCTGGCTCACCAACAACACACGCAACACGCTCAACACCATAGCTCCCGGCGTAATAGAGTTTCACCGGACGCTGGCAGTGGCCTGGTGCGCGTATTCCACTGTGATCGAGCTCAGAAGGGATTTTCCCGACGGGATTGGAGGCATATGCTGGTATGCGGTTGACAATCCGGCCCAGAGCCCACACATCCCCATTTTCAGCGGCAGCACTTCCCTTCCGGAAGCATTCAGCCGCTGCGGTCACAAGCAATATGACCCGGACTGCGTCCTCTGGCAGTTCAGGCGCGCCAACAAACTGGCCACCCTGTCCTGGCAGACCACGAAAAAGGACTTCAACGCAGCCGTGCTGAAAATGGAAGATTTCGCATTCGACACGCTTGCA
>JAKSKJ010000002.1 GCA_024401795.1 Bacteroidales bacterium
TCGAACCAGATTGCGGCATCACCGCCTGATGAACCCTGACTGTTTGCAAATACACAGTCCGTTGCGCCGAAATCGGCATAGCGGGAAATCTTGAAGATGTTGTGGCTGTTTCCGCCGCTGAAAATGGTAGGATGACCTGCAGGGTCTTTCAGACCGTTGTTATAGTAGCCTCCGTCGAAGGTAAAGTTGATGCTACGCTTGCAGTGGTTGCTGAAGCCGAGAGAAACTATTTCACCGAAATCGTAAGTTCCTTCCGCAATATAGAAGGTGGCATTGTTGAGCGAGGCTTCCTTCTGTTTTGCCGTTTCGCGCTGCTCGTCAGTGGGATTGGCATCATCATAACCATCCCACCTTGTGATTATGGACTTGAACTCATCCTTGCCCATAGCATTCGCCCAGTCGGAACCGTCCTTTTTGCCGGAACCGCCGACGGTCACGTAATACTTCATCACCTTTACGGGATTGAACGTGCTGCTCACGACACCGAAATTGGCGATGTACGCCTTGTCGAGCTTGAAGTCGAAGTCGGCCTCCAGCGCATAGGTGTTCGAGTTTGAGGAATAATACAGGATGGAGAATCCGTCAGGATATACGTAATCGGGAATAACGGGGACATAATAATCTCCGTCTCCGGCAATCATCACGGTAATGTCCTTCTTGTCGGGAGTCGGCTCGCCTATGGTGACATTGCCGTTTTCATCGAAGGTCAGAGGCCAGGAGCCCGTAAAGACAGGCGTCTCGCCGTCCCCCGTATGTCTTGAGGAAATATAAATCTTGTTGGCATTGGCATCACCTGCAACCGTGAATTTGAGATAGGATGCAACGTTGTGGAAAACTGTCGCCTCATCGGAATTCCGATTGATGCTGGCGGCAAGCATATTCACCTCGTTGAACCTTCCGCTTACGGTTGACGGTATGCCTACTGTCAGTTCGCTGCCTGAAAGTTCTCCGACACCTGCAGGATAGGAAGCATACAGCTGTACTCCATCTGGGACACTCGCCCTGAAGGTTGTGATAGTCCCTGAAACGCTGGCTGTAGCCGTTGTCTGTCCTCCGTCCCAGAGGATGTCGATGACATCGCCCTTGGTCCATTGGACAGTCTTGGAAGTTCCGTCACCTGAAATGGCGGTCTTCGCCATTTCCGTAGTGGCCCGGAATTCGATGGTTTGATAATCAGGGTGATCCTCATTATCAATCGGCTGGATTTCCCTTGCGCAGGAGGAAAACAACCCTGCGCAAAGGACAGCCATAAAAATAAACTCTCTGTTTCTCATTTTTTATGTTTCTTTAATTCGCGTTCTGGTATGAACCAGGCCAGGAAGTTGCCGCCCTGGTCACCCCGCGGGCATCCTTCGCAGTCGTACCGTCCTGGGATATGGCGCCTATCTGCTGCAGCCAGGCATAGAAACCGGCATCCGCATTGGAAATGTAGGCGTTCACGTCAGAAGTGCTTGCCAAATCGGTGTAAGCGCTTCCGCTACCGTTCCAGGTCCAGCAGTTCAACTGGTCACTCCAGGCGATATCTCCGAAATAGGTATTCGTACCAGTAGGCCACTGAGTGTTGTAGTAGTCACCAGTTCCTGCCTTCCAGAATTTGAATACAGCTTTGTTGTATGCAGACAATGCTGGAGTATAATCACCTGAACCCTTCGCGGCCACGCCGTAGTTGGTATCACCGGAAATCTTTGCAAGAATGTTGTTTACCATATAGATATTGAGATTTCCGCTGGTTGCATTGAGGCGGAAGATACCGGGGCCTTCTCCGCTGCCTCCCTTTAATGACCCGTTTTTCGTTCCAAGGTCACCTATGAAGGAAGAGTTGGCTACAATCAGTTTGCCTGTCGCAGCAAGTTCTACGTTGAACCAGGTGCACTGCTGTCCGTTGGTGGGACTTCCGCAACTGTAGTTGTTCGCTCCGGAGCAGTTGTTCATTGCTACTGTAATGTTGGTCTTATTGAGAATAGGGAACAACGAACCGTAATTCTGAGCCCAGGAATTGTTCTTGAAAGAGCAGGCATTCAGATAAACCAGACAGTCGTTACCGCCATAAGCAATTGCACCGCCATAAGCATCAGTCGTACCTTTCACGCTGTTGCCGTCAAAGACGCTGTTGTTGCAATGGAGCTTGCCGCCGGCCTGAAGGTAGATGGCCGCACCCTTGCCTTTGGCATTGGAACTGGAATTGTTCACAAACGAGCAGCCGCTGACCTCGACGACACCGCCAGTAGTGGCGCTGCCGACAAAGATGCCTGCGCCCCAGCCAGCGCTGTTGTCAGTAAAGGTACAACCAGTCACGGTAAATCCGCTGGAGCCCTTGAGATAAAGGGTGCCGTCTTCGCTGATATAATTGCCGTGGCCCGCAGTACCTACAGTACACCCCGTGAAAGTTGACGGAGTGGACGCCGTTGACTGGAGGTATGCAACGCTGCCTTTCTTGCCGTCACCGGCCCTATTGTCAATAAAGGTGCAGTTCGTGAAGTCGACAATATTTTTTGTGGCTTCTGACATTATCACGCCGCCCTCCGCGTCTGACTTGCAGTTTGAGAATGTACAACCAGTAAAGGTCGGATGACTTGTGCTGACAACATATACCGCTCCACCTTTGTTACAGGTGCAGTTGTTGAAAGTACAATCTTTGAATGAAGGGTGGCTGCTGCCTTCCGTCCTCACGCCGGCAGCTGTCCAGGAATATGCGGATATCCAGCAATTTTCGAAGGTGGGAGCCACGCTGTTGTTGAAGAAGAAGCATCCACCGCCGGCGCTTGCGCCGTTGCGGGTAGTCTTTCCGAAATCGCAATCAGTGAAGGAGGCTGAACCGCCAGCTGCGGAATAAACGCCACCGTCCTTGGAGCTGCAGTCGTCGAAGGTTGAACCAGTTACGGTCAGGGTTCCGGCATCCTGCATAATGGCACCGCCCTTGTTGCTGCCAGACGTGGTCGTCTTGCATTTCAAGAAATGGCAATCCTTGACGGTAATAACAGGACTGGTGCTGCCTTCTATTGAAATGGCACCGCCATATGAGCCCTGGTTCGACGTAAATGAGCAATCGTCAATTGTAACCGTAGAGGTCTTTATGCGGAATACTCCACCGCTGCTGGTAGCAGTATTGCCTTCTCCTTCCTTTCCGAAAGTACAGCCTTTGAAATCTGCGGTACCGCTGCCGATATAGCAGACAGCCGCCATTGATGATGCTGTATTTCCTGTAAAGGTGACATCGGTGCACTCAAGTTTTCCGGTACTCTCAAACACGATGGCTCCGCCGTTTCCGCTCGTTGCCTTGTTGTTGGTCAAAGCGGCTCCCGTGATCTTGAGGTTCGCCTTATCTGCAACGCTTACGAATCCTGCTCCCTGACCGTCGTTGTTATCGTAGGTTCCGCCGACGATTTCGAGAGAAGAAGTGTTCTGCATATAAACGGCACCGCCCCAGCTTGAAACGTGGTTGTTCTTCATTTCGCAGTTGGTGAGCACGGCCTTGGCGCCGTTCCACAGACGCATTGCGGCACCCCTCTTGGAAGTGTTCTGGTTGTTGTTGATGCTGCATCCCGTCATATTGAGCGTACCGGCGCAGGAGCTGACTGCTCCGCCGTAGTCGCCGCTGGTGGTGTTGTCATAGAACTGGCAGTTTTCAACGTTCACCGTGCAGTCCTCTGATATGTAAAGCGAGTTGCCGGGGGCGCCGACTCCCGTGTTGTTATGGAAGTTGCAGCCATTTACTGTGGCGTCGGCCTTGAAAGAAAGGGATGCGCCGTAGCTCGCCTCGTTGCGTGCGAATTCGCAGTTCTCGAAATGAGATACGCCACCAGCCAAGATACCTGCCTGGGAGTGGTTGGCTCCGCCTGCATCCTTGTTGACGTTGTCAAGGACCTTGCAGTTGGTGAATGTGGATTCGGAACCGTTTTCAAGTATGATTGCAGGCTCACTTGACTTGGCTGTGAGACTGTGTGAGAATTCGATGTTGTCGAAGGTCGCCTTTACGCCGTCGCCTACGACCAGAAGCCTGTGCTCATCGTTACCGGTAATGATGGAAGCCACATCATCGGCACCCTGGAAAACGACGTCCACCTCCTGGCCATAGCTCATAGTCACGAGCTCGCCGAAATCATAGGTTCCGGCTGCGAAATGGATTGTCGAACCGTTCAGGGCTGCCGCCTGTGCGGGTTTCTTGTCATCGTCAACGGCATCGAGCAGAGCCTTCAGGGCAGCGGGATCCATCGCGTTCTTCTCGTTCTTGCCTGATTTGGAGCCTGCTCCGGTCTCGCTGACATAGTAGTCGCCTATCCTCTCCTCGGCGGCGCCTACACTTGCTATCATTGCACGACCGATGGTGATGTTTGCATCAAGGAAATATGAACCGGCTTCGGCATCACCCTTGTAATACGTTACGAGAATGCCTTTCGTGAACGTCACACCGGGGACGATTGCAACGTAGTATGTCCCGGGTTCAGCAACGTTGAGGGTGATTTCAGATTCACCTTCGGTCACTTCACCGATTTCAGGACCTCCGTCAAGGGTGACGGCAAGAGTACCTGCGATGTCTTCACCGCCTACCGCTTTCAGAACCACCTTCGTGTAATCGGCATCGTTTACGATGACCTTTACGAATGAGGTCACGTTGTAGAATGTAGATACACCGGATTCTTCAAGGTGGGCGACTGACATATTGCCGTTGGCGAATGCGCCGTCCTGCTCTGCAGGAATGGTGACCGCAAACGCATCGTCCGCATATACGGCGGCATAAGAAGGATATACTGCGTGGCACACGGCCTGCTCGGGTACGATTGCAGAGAAAGTGGTGGACGGGCCTGAACTGCTGGCAGTGGCCGTAGTGGAACCGCCCTCATAGAAAATGGTGATTTCATCTCCTTCCACCCAGTTTACGGTCTTGTCGGCACCGTCGCCTGAAAGGGATGTCTTGGCCGCCTCGGATGCAACGGTATATTCCACGGTCTTGAAACCGGCGGGAACAATTTTCTCAACTGCGTTTTCCTTTGCGCAAGAAACGATGAGCGTCGCTGCAATGCCCAGCGTCATAATTGATTGGAATGTCTTTTTCATAATCTTATTCCTCATCCGTTATAAGTTCATACTCGTGGAATCCCTCCGTTTCAGCAACGGATACGCTGGTGCAGAGAACACTACTCCCAATGTTCTCCGGTTTGAGATTGAGAATTTCAATCTGCGGGTTTTGATAAATGTTCATACGTATGATTTTGTTAACAATTATTTGGTCTTCTGTAATGCTCCGGGCCACCATTCTCCGGTTCCCCTGTCATTTCCCAGCTGGTCCTTGTCCAGAGCTTCGATGCTCTCGAGCCAGGATTTGAAACCTGCCATCTTGCCTATATATTCAATTGCCGTAGCCGCAGGGCACATAGCCAGGTTGGCTCCGAGGGCGAGGGCTCCGGTCCAGTTCCAGTAATTGGAGGCGTATGAGCTGCCGCTCATCCACTGGAGTCCGCCGAAATAGTCGGAGGTATTGGCAAAACCGTTGCTTGCGGGATTCTCTATCGTATTCATAGAACCTCCGGCACTGTTCGCGGAATTGTCGCTGCGCTTGGTGTAAACGAGCGTGATAGTCTTGTTATAGTTGGCCAGCGCCTTGTTTACGCCTGCGACCTCGTTGGTCACTATTATGTTGTTTACGAAATAGTTGTTGTCACTCTCGAGAGAATCGAAACGCACGAGCGCGCTGTTCTTGCCTGAATTCACCGCCGCTTCTGCGCCGACCCTCGGAGAACCTATGAAGGAACAGTTGCTGATGCATAGTCCTGAAGTGATGGTTGAAAGATTCAGCCAGCAGGACTGCCAGTTGTCGGTACCTCCCGTCGTATATGTATTGTCGGCGATGGAGCAGTTGTTCATACAGAATTCACCGGCCTTCTCGATATGAATCGTGGTGCCGTACCTGTGGCTGATCCAGTTGCCGGTGAACGAGCAGGCGTTCATATATATCTTCGAGTCGGTGGCCCAGGCGCAAAGCGCACCGCCTCGTGTGGAGGAGTTGTTCTCGAAAAGACACCTGTTGAATTTATATGTGCCCTTTGAGTTGACATAGACCGCTCCGCCGTATGAATGGTCATAGCTTGAAGACTGTGTGACACTGTTGTTGCGGAAAATACAATCCTCGATGATGCCTTCAGCAGTCGAGTTCAACCTCACTGCCCCTCCGCCGTAGTTGCCGTTATTGTTGGATGAAGATATGCCCTTGGCACTGTTGTAGTTGCCTTCGAAGACACAGTTCTTCAGAGTCAGCACGGCATCGGCCTGGATATTGACCGCAGGACCGCCGAAACATTCGCTGTAGTTTTCCTTGAAAGTGCAGTCGCTGATGTTCAACGTGGCCTTTCCTGTAGAGCCTACCGCTCCACCGAAAGTCTTGGATGAAGAATCCCTGTTGCTGTTTTTCTCGAAGGTTACCTTATTGCATTCCAGCACCCCGGCATCCATCAGAATGGCTCCGCCGTGGCCGGAAGTGGAATAATTGTTCTTTATCACGGCATTTTTGCTGATCTTGACAACGGAAGAGGATGATGCGTTGACAAGTCCGCCGCCCTTGGCGTAGTTGCCGTCGTATGTTCCTCCGATGATGTCGATTTCAGCGCTGTTTTCCAGATAGATGGCGCCTCCGTAATTTGCGTGATTGCCTTTCATCGTGCAGCCGTCAAGAACGGCGTGCGCCGTATTCCACAGCCTGATTGCAGCACCATTCTTGTTTGACTGGACATTATCTTCGAAAGTACAGTTGCGGAAGGTGATGCTGCCGTTGCTTGCGGAGAAGGCGCCTCCGTGCGTATCGTTGGAGGTGTTTTCCTTGAAGGTGCAGTTCTCGACCAGCAGCTCCGCCTCGGAGGAATCGAGATAGAGGGAATTGCCGGGCCCGTTGTTGCCGGTATTGTTCTTGAAGAAGCTGTTCTTTACCACAGCGTCTCCCTTGAGTATGAAGGCGGCGCCCCAGCTGGCCGTGTTGCGTGCAAACTCGCATCCGTCCACCAGAACTGCGGCACCGGCCTCGGCAATAACGCCGGCACCCGTATTGTACTTGCTGCCGTCGGACTTGATGTTGACGTTGTCGGAAACCTTGCAATTGAGAAGCTGCACGTCCGAGCCGTTGTCGAAATGAAGGGCAGGCTCGGAAGAAGTCGTAGAATAACTGTGGGCAAAGGTGATGCCGTCGAAGACAACGGTCATACCGTATTTCACGTCCATAATCCTGTGCTTGTCCCCTCCGGTGATCACGGTCTGCGCATCAGCGGTGGAGACTCCCTTGAAGGTAAGCTCCACTTCGTTCCCGTCAAAACCGAGTTCGAGCAGTTCACCGAAATCATAGGTTCCCTCCGCGAGGTTTATCGTGGCCCCGGAAATAACGTCCAGTTTGGTCTTGATAGTTGTCTCGTCATTGACAGTCAGGAGTTTCTTCAAGGCGTTGATGTCCATAGCGTTGTCACTGCCAGTACCGCTTTTGGTACCTGAACCTTCAGGGGAAGCGAAATATTCGGACGAGGGTTCGAATTCTCCGAAGCTGAGTATCTTCGAAGATTCGGTCAACGTACTTTTCTCGAGGAAATAAGTTCCCTTGACTTCTTCATCCTGATAGTATTTCACAAGGAGACCTTTCTCGTGGGTGATTCCGGGAAGGACGCTGAACCAGCAGTCACCGGCGGCGATCCCAGATTCCGAATAGACCTCCACCTGCGAAGACGTGGCGGAAATTTCCCCTACAGTCACGCCGGATTCAGTTGCAGAGAGGGACATCGTGCCTGTCAGAGCTGCCCCGCTCACGCTCTCGACCGTAATTTTCGTATAGTCGGATGAAGGGAGCGTAATTTTCAGGAAGGCATTGACATTGCTGAAGGCGAATGCCTTTTCAACTGCCTTTGCGACCGCAATATGTCCTTTTGCGAAACTGCCGTCCTGGCTGGCGGGTATCGTAACGCTAATCCTGCCGGCCTCGACCATAGACGATACGGCGGAAGAGGGGTAAACCGCATAGTAGTCGGTGGCTTCGGGCACCTTTGCCTCGTATGTTGCGTGAGACGAGCCCTCGCCCGTCTTGAGTTTTGCAACGGCGCTCTGGTCTGACCAGTAAACTCTGATCATATCATCCGCAGTCCATACGGTGTGCCCTTCTTCAATCGCAGTCTTGGTGTCAGATGACGTGGCGGTGAATTCTGTTACAGGATACAGGCTGCCTTCACCACGGAAAGCATTTTCCTTGGCGCAAGACGCTAAAACCGCCAGAGATACAATCAATATTGATTCTGATATATGTTTCATAGTCATTCCTTATTAGAAAATTGGATCTTCATCGAAATCGGACAGGTCACCGCCCTTGTCATCCGGGCTGGGGCCCTGTTTGGTCGTCACTGAAATTTCCGACAGAGGACTTTCCTTGTACGTACCCGTCTGTGAGGCATCAGGGACAGCTTTCACCTTGACCGTATAAGCGGTTTCGGTGGACAGGTCGGTAAATGTCCTGCTGTTCCCGCTTACGCTGATGAACTCCCCGCCGTTCAGGGAAACCATATATGAACCGGCGTGTTCGACAGCCTCCCATTTCACGGTGAACTGCGTGGCAAGAACGTTTTCGGACTTGAGGACAGGCGCTCCGAGAACGATGAGGCCATTCGTCGTCGCCTTTATCTGCGCCCAATCACTTGCAACGTAAGATCCCTGGTCAGAGACTGCGGGAACGGCACGTACCGTAACAGTATATTCGGTTGCGGCCGTAAGACCGGTGAGAACCGCTTTCAAATCATCGACGGCAACCGCAGGCGAACCGTTTACGCTGTATTCGTAAGAACCGGCATCTGGCACTTCATTCCAGTTGACGGTGAACCCGTTTGTATTGATGTCGGACACGCTGAGTACCGGCGTGTCAAGTACATACCTGTCAGGAGTCTTCACAGTCGTCTCACCCCACGCGCTCTCGAGAGCGGTCTCCACTGATTGTTCGTCCGGAACGGCCTTGATCCTGAAAACATATTCGGTATCGAAATTCAGGTCGTCGAACGTGACCGAGGTCTCCGTAGTCTGCTGCTGGGCGCCTCCATTGAAGGTATAGACATACATTCCGGCCTTCTTGACAGGCTCCCATACCAGTGTAACCGATGACGGCTCCGCCTCATAAACTTCCACTTCGGGTGTCTGAAGCACGGTCTTGCCCTTCGTCACGAAAGTCAGCACAGGTCCGTACCCGGAATCCAGCCACTGAGAACTGCCTTCAGGAGCAATCGACTTCATCATCACCTTGTATTCGGTGCCTGACGTAAGGTTTTCTATCACCGCGCACACCCCGGACGCCTTGATTACCGTCTTTTCGTCCAGGAGTATCCGGTAGGATTCGGCGTTCTCCACGGTTTCCCAAAGGAGGGTAACCTTGTCTATGCCGAGGACTGCAACTTCCGGAGAGGGGGCTGCAAGGGCAACCGGCTCCGGAGCCTTTTTATTGCAGGCCGTCAATACGGATATGATGACCGCTGCAAATAAGAGTGTTTTTCTATATATCATATCGTGATGCATTTCTTTTATTTCACATCTATTTCCTCTATGTCTTCCGTTTCCCCTCCTATCTTGTTGCCGACGGTCGTGAAACGGGAAACAGCCAGTTTGCTGATCGACACGCCGTCGTCGCCGATACAATAGACAACGTAGTCGATACCGGGCAGCAGGCCGTCAAACGACCCTGTCAGAGACCTGCCCTTCTGCCTTGTGGCGAGAGCTTCGACAATAAGTTTTTCAGGAGAAGCCATATCGAACTCGGCTGCCGGAAGTATGGACACCTCACTGAGATACTCGACGCCTGAAGGGAGAACCACTTCATACGCAACGCTCTTGCCGGTAATGTCACTTGTCGTGACCGATACGGCCATAGATTCATCACACTTGAGAGCAGGAGTAGTGAACGGCATCACAACCGGTTTTTCCTGCGACCCGGACACTGACGTAGCCCTGGCCATTGCTACATATTCAGTTTCCGGCATCAGAACCTGCATATCGACGATGGAGGCCGTGCACAGACGACCGTTGTCTTCAAGCCAGGCAGCCGCATCCGAATCATAGGATTCGAAATCCTCCTTCGTCGCCACGCCGAAAAGATATGACACGCAGAAACTCGGGTTTTTGGTAACTTCCGTGTACCAGAAGCATCCTGAAAGATTCTTTTCGGAAACGAACTTCACGGACAGGAGATCGACCTCCGGAGCGGCCGATTTCGCCTCCGTTATCTGTCCGGAGGAAATCACTATCGATTCTCCCGTCGAGAACACCGTCGAGATGCCGTCGGCATCCGTTACGGTGAACTTCAGGTCCTCATATTCCCCGGGAGGAAGGATAAAGTAGAAAGGAGCGGGCCTGAAAGGAGACAGCACAGTAGATGACGCATCCAATGTAATGGTATGCGATGCCGTACGGCCCATTGCGTATATGTCATCTTCGAAACTGTAGAGGAAGTCTCCCGCTATTGCATTCTGCTGCGAAGACAGCACTACGGACTTCAATTTTCCGTTGCCTGTGAGGTTGAACTGCAGGACACCGCAGATGTTGCGGACCTTTATGTCGGAGACGTCGGATGACACACCGAACATCGGCATATCCCCAAGCACCTCGACAGGAGCGGAATGATGTATCTCGACCGGAAGTTCGGTCCTGATGGTCACTCCGTCACAACGGGCGTCAGAGGGATAGAAGGCGAAGAATATGCTGCCTTCAGGTTTCGTACCGCTGAAAGACGCCACCGAGAATCCTTCACCTGAACACAGGGAAAAGATTTCAGGCTTCCTGACTTTGTCACTGAACACCGCAACCATATCCCCCGCAGTCCAGGACAGTTTACCACTGGTACCGAGCTGCGTTTTCGTCTGGTCGCTGATCGTCACGAATATGACATCCTGCCGGACGTCACCGGTCACCCCTTCCTTCTTGGAGCAGGACACCAAAGGAAGGAGGCATAACATTATGTAAAGTATCTTCTTCATCGTCATCATTTTACTCTACGACGTCAATTATTTTCTTTACGCTGCCGCGTGCACCATAACTGTCCACGACGGTAAGCTGAACTTCAAGGCTTGCCTGAGGGTGATCGAAGATGATTCGAGGGGACTGATAGGAGGATTTTTCTTCACCTATCTCCCACTGCCAGGTCACTATACCGCCCACATAATCGACGGATTTGTCCTCGAACACGACTTCTTCCCCAACCTTCACGACGGCCGGGCAATCAAATTCCGCCCAAGGGATATCATTCTCGCTGATTACCTTTATCTTCTTCGTATAAGTGTCCTTGCCCGCACCTTCTTCGGCGTATGCCGTCAGCGATATCGTATAGTCGCCGGGCTTGTTGAACCTTACGCCTTCCAGGTCCAGGGTATAGGCGTTGGACCAGGCATCCTCCTCCCCGTAAGTCCACTTGCAGAAAGCCAGGATATTGTTCTTCACGACGGATTCGTTCGTCACTATGACCTCCTCGTCCACCTGATAGACGTCCTTGTTGGTAGAGAACAAGGCCTTCACTTCCACTACATTCTCTTTCGTGCAGGAAAGTATGGAAAACATTGATATAAATAAAATCAGAAACCTTTTCATAGCCTTATTCGAATTTCAGGATTATGTTGATCGGATAGTGGTCGGAAATATATTTCACACCGGCATAAGTGTCACGCACGGTGGTGAACTTCTGGACTGCGTAGAATCCCTTGAAGAAACAATGGTCGAGGGTAGAGCCGGAGCTCTTGCCGAAATCATTGAAGGTCTTGTGAGAATCCCCGACGATGGCCTCTATGCGTGCGCTCTTGAATCCGTAATTTTTCAAAGGAGTGAATGCCGTCGAGCTTTCATCGGTGTTCAGGTCTCCCGTAAGATATGCCGGCAGATTGTCCGTATTGAGCACCTTTATCTTTGAAAGTATAGCATCCATCTCCGTCTGGTGGGCATCGGTATGGGTGTCGAGATGCGTGTCGAAACAGAAGAATTCCTGTCCTCCCCTGATGAGCTTGAACTTGCCCCAGGTGCACACGCGGTAATGGTTCGACTGCGGCAGACGGCTGGGAGTGTCCGGCGTTCCCGTAAGATAGAACGTTCCGCTTTCAAGAACGGTCAGCGAGTCCTTCAGATAGAATATCGCCACCTCCTCACACTCTTCCTTGGGGCTGGTGGTAGTATAGATGACACCGTATTCCGGATGTGCGGCGAGAATGTCGGCACGCTGGGCACGCTCACATTCCTGGCATCCCATAAGAACAGGATGGATGTCCGTCAGCATAGCGGCCACGGCATTTTTCCTGACAGACCAGTCAAGATCACCCTTGTCATCCTCCGCGGAGCCGTAACGCACGTTGAAACTCAAGACCGACATCTGTCTGCGGCCGTCTTCATCTGCATCGCTCTTGTACCAGCGGGAATAATCGAAATCCTTCTTCGTATGGCAGGACGCCACGGAAACAACGAGCAGAAACAAAGATAATATCCTCAAAAATCTTTTCATAACTTCATCCTCCATTATAATTTATCCCACACCGGATTCTGAGAAAGGGTATAGCCCTTGTCCCTGTATTCCCTGATAATCTGGGGCGGAACGGGAGTGAGATACTGCCTGTCATCCGGATACCATATCCTCTTGAGGGCAAGCCTGAACTCGAGGTCATAGCCTCCCGCGGGATTGGGAATCGCCCTCAGACCCTGCTCCGTTGAATCTTCAGGGAGAATCTGAACATAGTAGTTCTTGTGTGACGCGGGTATTTCACTTGCTGATTTCATAGAGAAATAATAATCCTCCTTGCCGTTACCGTTGATATCCACAGCCGTGTCCAGCGCCGGAATATGGATTCCCGTCCAGGGAAGGTCCTGATACAGATGGCCTTCGGCCCAGCGTTTCACGTCAACGTTGCGGAAACCTTCGAAGAACAGCTCGATGGCCCTTTCCCTGCGGACTTCCATAATGACAGGGTCCGTAACGTTCGGATAGAACATCTGCTGCATATAAGGGTCAACCGTCACGGGAAGTGTCGTCAGTCCCGCCGTGATTCCGGCCCTCTTGCGGAGTTTTCCTATGGTATCCTGCCATATCGCATCCGTCATTTCGCCGAGTTCAGCCTTGGCCTCAGCGTATATCAGAAGAGCCTCCGCATACCTCATAAGAGGCATAGAATTGATATTCTTCGACGTGTTGTTGTACTTGACGTCATCCAGCGAGAACTTGATGATGTGATATCCCGTCGCAGCCACCATATGGATAATGTCCGGAATAAGGTCTGAAGACGTGCCTGAAGTCATCGAATAGTTCGGGCTCTTCACGGTCTGTGCCAGACGCAGGTCCCTGCCGGTGAATTCCTTGCTGAAAGGGATGGTGGTATATGAATCCTTGGACGTGAACGTCGTTCCGTCAGTATTCAGGTATGTGTTGGCAAATGCCCTTGACATACAGTCTCCGTTACCGTAAGACCCGGAATTGAAATGGTAGTTCGCCGAATTGTAGATACCGTATGAGGGATCCGTGCACAATCCCAGGATGACCTCATCCGTCTGGATTTCCGTGCTGTACCACAGACTTCTGTAAGCCCCTTTGCTGCCTGCCGCAGTATGGATGGAGAACTTGCCGGATGTCATCAACTTGTTGGCCGCATCGGCTGCAAGCTTGTACAGATCCTCTGAAGTGAAAAGCTTGCTGGTGGTGTTGTGATACTTCATCCAGGAAGCCTCGAACAGGCATATACGCGCCTTCAGCAGCAATGCCGCATATTTTGACACGAGGGAATTGCCCACCGATTCAGTTGTCTTGAGATTCTTGTATGCATCGTCAAGGTCATCAATCATATGCTTCACGACAACGTCCCTGGAATCGCGGTCCTTGTACATTTCCTTCTCATTCGTACTGCTGATGAGATGTTCGAACCAGGGAACATCTCCGTAGGATGTGAGTTTGCCGTAATAGAAGTATGCCCTGAACCATTTGCCGAGAGCAAGGTAATGGGCCTTGACATCATCGGAAACCGTACAGTCATCGCTCCTGAGCGCATCTATGAAATAATTGATGCGCCTGAGGCCGGTCCAGCTCCAGGATGTCGTCTTTTCCGGGTCATAAGCGCCGTCAAGGTAGAAAGTCGAATATGAAGTTGCCATACAGTAGTCCACACAGGCATCTTCCTTATAGAAAACATCGTCAAGAGACGGAAGCCCCGAATACAAGGAATAAGAATATGACTTGATACCGCCTTCGGTGCTGAAAATGGTCTTCCTGTCCGTTTCGGAAATCAGCGGTTCATCCAAACTGCAGGACCACAGGCAAACAAGCCCGAAAATAACCGTAATGTATTTAATGCTGTTTTTCATACTCTCACTCGATTAAAATCCAATTGTCAGACCCAAACTGAACGTCCTCATAGTCGGGTAGTTGTAACCATCGCCCTGTTCTCCTGTAAGGTCCGTATCAGAGCCGTAGCAAACGGTGACCACGTCGAAGTCGGTGGTGTATTTGTTCATAGGCGACCAGGTCCACAGGTTTTCAGCCGATAGATAGACGGAAAGCTGTTTCATATGCGCTTTCTTGAGAAGCTTGGACGGGAAATTGTATCCGATCTGCAGATTTTTCAGACGTATGTATGAAACGTCCATCGTATATCTGTCGATAGGTTTGTCCTGCCAGGCGATTGCATAATAGCCGGTATATCTGGGCAGGAAGGCATCGGGAGTCTCGGGAGTCCAGTAATTTTCCAGCTGCCATTTGTAGGCCTGCGCGTAGGGACGGCAGTACTGGCCCCAGAACGGGCTTTCCTTGCTGGGAACCCACTGGCGCTTTCCTACACCCTGGAAGAAAGCCGAAGCATACACTCCATACCAGCTGAAGTTCAGGGAAAGCGAATACTGATACCTCGGATGTGAATTTCCGATGATCGTCCTGTCACCGGGATCGCTTACGGTATCGGAACCGGAATCTATCCTGTTGTTGTGGTTCAGGTCCGCAAAAATCACATCTCCCGGACGCGTAATGCCGTCATTGGCAGTAGGGATACGGGTATTCTTGTAAGGAACTCCCGGCCCCCAGTAATTGTCTATCTGCTCCTGATTCTGGAACAAGCCCTCGCACACATAGCCCCAGATAGTACCTATCTCATACCCTTCATAATAATCAGTAATGTTGTATGTCGGGTTGAAATACTTGGTTATGAATGAACGGCTGTCGGCAAGGGTCGCCTTTACTCCGAATGACATAGGGGAACCCAGGACATTGTAAGAATCATTGTAGGACAACGCGATTTCATATCCGTCGGTGTACATATCGGCATAGTTGCCTTTGGGTGCGCTGGCTCCGTATGTATCCGGCAGCGTCGGACCAGTCGTGTACATATCATAGGTACGGCGGCGATACCAGTCGAAATTCAGCTCGACCTTGCCCTTGTAGAAGCTGGCGTCAAGTCCGACATCTATCGTCCTGGAAGTTTCCCAGGTAAGATTGTCGGGAATCTGGGAAGGAATGCTTGTATATCGCATACCGCTCACGCCGTCGAGATTGCGGCACCACTCGCTGGTACCCTTACCCATATTGCTGAACGAGAATTTCTCCAGGAAAGAATACGGCGACACGCTTCCGTTTCCGAGTTCGCCGAACGACCCGCGGATCTTGAGGCTGGAAACATACACAGGATCAAGTTTCCACCAATGTTCCTTGGACACGCGCCAGGCTGCCGAACCCGAAGGGAAGAAACCCCATTGGCTGGTGGTGGGGAACTTGGAAGATCCGTCATAACGCCCGTTCACCTCGAAGAGGAAACGCTCGTCATAGGTGTAATTCAACCTGAACATCATTCCGGCCACTCTCCATACCGACTCGGATGAGCTGATGGCCATATCTCCGGTGGCAAGGTTTATACAATCGGTGTCCAATGTCAGGAGATCGTAACGCTTGGAAGAAAGCGTTTTATATTTCTGCTGTTCATAGTTGTAGCCGACCATCGCCTTGAAATAGTGCTTGGAGGCGAAAGTCTTTTCATATTCCGCATAAGCGTTCGCGGCAATATATTCGGTGGAAGAACTGTATTCGGACAGATAATCGTCGGTTCCGGGTGTACCGAGATACGCAAGCATATCCGGTCCCTCGCTGTAAGGGATCACGGTACGTTTCTGAAGTTCCGTTTTCTGCCTGTCGGAGAACGAGAAGTCCGCATTCAGATGCAGCGCCTTGTCAAGGAACTCCGCACGCAATCCTGTGGTGGTCTTATATCCCTTCACCTTCCTGTTCTGATAGTTGTTGCCCGTTACGAGACCGCCGACGGCATAAGCTCCAGACTTTGTCAACGAACCGTCAGGGTTGAATATCGGAGAACTGACGTGACCTTCGGCATTGATCGCAGACCAATAGTTACCTCCTGACTGCTGGTTGGATGTGCTGGGGATGTGATATTTCTCGTTGTTGAACGATATGTTCTCCGTCAGCTTGAGCCAGGGCCTGAGGTTTGCCGTCAGTTTGGCACGCAGGTTTATCTGCTGGTACTCGTCGGTGCTGAGTTTGAAAAGACCGTCATATTTATAGAATCGTCCTGATACATAGAAACTTACAGGGCCTGCATTACCACTCGCCGTAACGTTGTGAGTCTGGGCGAAAGTGGCATCCTTATAGAGAAAATCGTAGTAATCCGTATTGCCGTAGTAAACGTATTTTCCGTCAGGTCCCACTTCGGTGGTGCGCCTGATTCCGGCCAGCTGGCGCTGACGGAAGTCCTCGAGCCAGGTACGGGAAAATTCCTGCCCCTTGTTCATCGAGGTGGGCCACTTCTGCGTATCGTTATAGTATGCCTCTGCAAAAAGGCTGGCATATACATAACCGTCCGTCACTACGTCGGGGATAGCCGTAGGATCCATAACCGCCAGATTGGTGGAATAGTTGATATTGAACTTTCCGCCATTCTCGTCAGGATTCTTTGTCGTAATGAGGACCACACCATAGGGAGCGCGTGAACCGTAGATGGCGGAAGATGCCGCATCCTTGAGAACGGATACGCTCTCGATGTCACTGGGGTTCAGCTGGGAAGGGTCGCCTTCGACTCCATCGATCAGAACAAGCGCGGAACCGCCCGCACCGATGGACGTCGTACCACGGATATTGTAATCTGCCGTACGTCCCGGCTTTCCATCGACAAGATCGATATTCAAGTTGGGCACCACGCCCTGAAGCATCTGCGTCGCATTTGCAACGGGCCTTCCTTCAAATGCCTCGGAGCTGACCTGATCGACGGCACCGGTAAGGTTCTCTTTCTTTACGGAACCGTATCCGACCACTACGACCTCGTCAAGAAACTCGGATGAGGTTTTGAGCGCGACCTTGATATTGTCGATGGCGCTGTCCACGTTGATTGTGTAGTCTTCATACCCTATGGAACTGATCACCAAAACCGATCCTTTCGGCACGGATATGGTGAAATTTCCATCCAGATCCGTTATCGCTCCATTCGTCGTTCCTTTGACCATAACGGACGCTCCAATAACCGTTTCTCTGGTCTTTGAATCAAGTACCTGTCCCTTTACCGAAACTTTGTCCTGGGCAACGGAAAGGGTTGCCGCCAGGAAAAGCAGTATCTGGGCAAGGAAGATTTTCAGTATCGTATTCTTCATCATCTGATGATTTTAAAATTTCTATTCCTGATATGAACCGGGCCAATACGTCTCACTTCTCGCATTTCCCAGCTGGTCCTTGTACATTGCATTGCCGCAGCTCTGCGTAAGCCACGTGCAGAAATCCGGCATCACGTCCGCCATAAGGCCGCGGACATCCTCTCCGGACATCTTGCCCGTATCGGATCCTATCCTGAGTTCTCCCGTCCATTTCCAATATATATCACCGGTCACGGGGTCCTTTACGAGTTCCTGACCTACAAAATAGGCAGAGCCCTGAAGATATCCGTCACAGTCGCCGTAACCCGTTGTGAAGACACTGCCGGCATCCGTCGCCAACGAGCGTTTGTTGCCGTACAGATAGACCTGATGCAGATTCGAACGACCGAGAATCGACCTGTTGGAATTGGTGTTCGGCAGAACTATGATGTTGTTTATGAAATATTCCGTCGCCTCGACGTATCCGAGCCTGATAAGGCCGTTGCTTCCGGTGGTGGCGTCAGCGGCTTTCAAAGGAGAACCTATCATCGACGTGTTGGCCATAAGCAGGGTTCCGGCTGCCTCGACACCTATCCAATCGGCATTACCGCTGCCGAGCGTCGAATAACTGCCCTCGATGAAGCAGCAGTTGTTGAAGGCACACTCCTCGCTGAAACTCAGGTAAACGTCGGTTCCGTGACCGGCCGTGATATGGTTCGAGCCGAACACGCAGGCATTGAACCACAGATGGGCCATACCGTCCTGGGAGGAAACCGCTCCGCCCCTGGTGCTGTAGTTTGCGTCGAACAGACAGCGGTCGGCCTTGAGGTATCCTGCGCCGGTAATGTCTATGGCGCCGCCCCAGGCCTTAGTGTCATCGCTGTATTTATTATATGTATGGTTTGAATCGAACTTGCAGCGCTCCAGGTTGAGGTTGCCTGCAGCAGCCAGCGCGACAGCACCTCCCTGATAAGCGTAATTGCCCGTGAAAATGCAATCCTCGAATGTCGCCTCACCGCCTGTGAAACCGACGGCGCCACCTTTGCAGGACTCCTCTTCTTTGTCGGCGGTAACAGAATTTTCCACGAAAGAGCACCCTGTGAACACGACGTCATTGCTGTTTACAGACACAGCCCCGTACCTGTGAACAGCCTTGTTCTTCGTAAAGGCGCAATCCTCTATCTTCGCCGTGCCGTCAATCTTGAGGGCACAGGCCTCATCACCCGTGTTTTCAGTGAAAGAACTCTCCTTCGCCACAATCGACGATGTCTGATCGACATAGACTCCGGCCGAAGAAAGCGTTTTGCCGCCTTCAATGGAATTTCCCTTTATGCTGCAATTCTGCAACCTGACCTGCGCGCTGCCGAGAACCTGCAATGCCGCATCGTTGTTCGTCTTGGCATAACCGCCTGAAATCGTGACGTTCGACAAGGTGACATCTACGTTCTTCTTTACTATCAGCGCCTCGTGGAGACCTGTTCCGCTGATTTCGGAAGTGTACAGACCGGTGTCCGGAACATCGGAACCACAGGAGGCATAACCTCCCACGACACGGAATGAGCAAATGTCTTCATTAAGGGTGAAATCCACGACAGGAGATTGTCCGAAGTCGTAAATACCGGCTCCGAGCCTGAAGGTATTGCCGTCGAGTTTCGCGCATTTATCCTTGACGGCGGAGGCTGAAGAATTGTCCGTCAGCAATTTTGCCATATCCTCGGAAGACATCGCATTTTCCCAGGATGAACCGTCCTTTTCGCCTGAACCGGCAACCGTCACGTATATGTTGCCCACCCTCTTGTCCAGCTGACCGAAATTCGCGATTTGAGACCTCTGCACGCATATGGCATTCTCGGTAACGTATTTGCCGCGGGCAACGCTGTACTTTTCGTCTCCGTCGATGAAGAACCTGATCAAAAGGCCATCGGAATAGTCGATGCCGGGCAGGATGGACATATAATAGTCGCCCGTACCGTCAACAAGCAGATAAGCCGACGCGTACGTATCCGTAGGAGTTCCCGTCACGATTTTCCTGTCCTTGTCAAAACTCAAGGGCAGTTTGCCGACCAGGGGCTGACCGCCTATGCTCTCCACGACGATTTTCGTGATATCCGGGTCCGTAACGGAGAACTTGACATACGAAGTGGCATTGTAGAACTGACAGCTCTTGTCCTTCGTCGATGTGGAGGTTACGGCCATATTGGCTTTCGCGAAAGAGCCTGACTGTTCCTGAGGTATCGCGAGTATGATGCCTTCGCCCTCGAAAGTGGCGGGAGCATCGGCCGGATACACGCCCAGAAGCAGATCGGAAGCCTGAGGCACCTCGACGGAGAATGTCGTGGTCCTGCCGGCTTCGACAGCCTCGCCTTCCACCGTACCGTTGCCGTAAGACACGAGAATCTTGTCCCCGGACACCCATTCTACGGTTCTTGTCGAGCCTTCGCCCTGTACGATGACGGTTTTCGCATCATCATTCTCGCTGGTGGCCGTCAGCTGTATTCTCATATAGCCTTCCCTGACAGGATTGTCACCCCTGTCCTGAACCTCCTTCGTGCAGGAGACCGCGGCCAGAAGACCTATGCATAACAAAATACTGGTTGTTCTTTTCATTCTACAATGATTTTTTTATTTCATATTCTCCCTTGCGGGCAGAAAATTCAATTGCATTTCCTCCATCCTGCACCACCGCCGCAGATACACGTTTTCCGTTGCGGTAAATCCCATAATCTCCCGGCGCCATATCGCATACCAGGAGTTTTCTTTCGCCGTTTACCCTGAAACGGGAAACTTTGTCGGACATTCCTGCATCTTTTGCAAAAAGCACCATCCTGTCACCGAACACGGCAGCAACGTGCGTCCCGCAGTCAGCTTTCTTCACCTTGACGTTGCGGTCCGCCTTCGCGTCGGATATCCGTATCACGTTCAGGAAGACATCCTCTCCGTTTGCCACGGAAGGACTGACCTCCACCCTCCACGAACCTGTTTCCGCTTCCGGATCGCCCGGAATTTCATTCGGCCAGTTCACGCCTGCCACTTCATATTCCCTTCCCGGCCCGCCGACCACCGTCATTTCGACTTTCTCCGGCAAGATGGTGGATACGGTCAACATTCCGTTTTCCTCTCCCGCAGTCCTCTTTATCACAAACCCTCCATCCTTTGTTTCCGGCTTTTCGATGCTGTGCAGCAAAAAGCATTTCCTGAAAGACGGATCCTTCGCGGCCACCCTGTCAAAAACCACCAGAAAAGCAGGCACGGCATCGTCGTGCATATTGCAGAATGCAAACGTCCTTTCCACAAGGTTCACCTTATCGGAATATGCTTTGGTGATATTTCCTTTCAAATAACTGAACTCGTCACTGAACCCGTGATACAGTGTCTTACCAACGGTATATTCATCCGAATACAGTTCCGCCACGCTCCCGGCCACGTCCCATCCTTTCGGTCCTGTCATCCTCTGTCCGCCGTCATTCGAAGCGTAACGCGCCGGCTTGTTCTTGTGCGGACGTGCCTTGTAATAAGCGAACTTCTCATCGGGGTCGATGACCAGCAGCGAATTGTGCGCTATCGTCCTCTTGGAATAATTGCGGCAATGGTCTCCCAGATAACCGCCGTTCACACCCTCATATACACCGGAATCGATTGCGAGGGAACCCTTGTACCAAATCTGGAAAGAACCGCCGTCCAGATGCTGGTGGTTGCCCACCATCTGTTCGGTTATCCTCATCTCGGCGATTACGCTGTTTTTATCCCAACCGGTCCTGGCTATCATCCAGCCGAAGGGAGCGGGGCACCAGCGCGTCAAAGGCAAGTCCTCCGGAGAACGGGATTCCAAATTGTCGTCATTCCACAGCAGGTCGAACAGCAGACTGTGCGCAATCACCTCGCTGTCCTTCAAATACAGCCATCTCAGGTGCGGATCCTTATAGAATGACGAGGCCATCATAGAAGGAAGCGCATAGTTTTCGACACGCCTCTTCCTGGACGGGTTGTCATCGCCTATAGGCATCAGCGTGCCGTCAGGACGCATACGGTATATGATATCATACAGAACCGATTTCTGGTCATCGCTGAAAATGCCTTCACCGCCGTTTATCTTTGCAAGCATCAGCTGGGCGAACATTTCGCTGCTATACCTTGTCGGTATGTAGTTGCTGCCCTGGGGATGATTGCCCGCCGAATAGAACAGGTTGCGTCCGGGCACGAAACGGTTCGTGATGACATCCATTACATCCCGGTACATCTGCGGATATTCATCATATATCGCGATGGCGGCCGACAGCATATCCCGCATTATCATCCATTCGCAGGTATGGCCCGCAAGCGATTCCACAAACGTGAACGGATATCCGCACTCAAGAAGAGAGGATATCCTTATGAATTGGGATACATATTCCGATTTTTCTCCGGGGGTCAGAAGAGGGTAGCACCAGTCATATACTATCGCCCCCACCATCAGCATCACCCCGTTCGCGCGTGAGAGATCCTTTTCCTTGCCGTAAGAGGTCCGCTTGAGGCTGTCAAGCACGGAAGTGACGGCCTCCCTTCCGGCAGCGGCGTTGCCTTCCGTCAAATAATCCAGAGCAAGCAGCTCAGCCTTCGAGGTGAGACCGCGCATCTGGAAATAATAACGGAAATCCCGCTCTGAAACGGGAACTTCTTCTTCAGGCGTTCTCGGCTGCGCCAGAGAACGCATTTTCTCTATTATTCGTACCCCCCCCTCCGAGGTCAGACGCTGCCTCAAAGCCGGGATATCGGTCGAATCGACATAAAGTCTCGGATGGCCCGGATGCGGCACAGGTATCCCTGCCGCCGCCTGCGCAACGGACAGAACAAGAACCGCCATTATTACCATCCTGATTCTCATCGGCTACCTTTCTTCCCTTTTATCCGATTTGTCAGATGACGTTATTCGCCATATCGATGCCAGAACCCCTCCTATTGCAGACTGCATTATGGAGCAGAAAACGGAAGGAAGGCATATCATAGGCATATACATCGGGAAATTGTTCCTCGCGAGCGTAACGGCCAGACCGCCGTTCTGCATACCTGTCTCGCAGGCAATGGCCTTCGATATGGCCTTGTCGTACCCGAATACCCTGCCGAGGAAATATCCGAGACCGAAACCACAGCCGTGAAGCATAGTTGCGGCCAGAAGCATCACTCCGGCACAGGAGAGTACGGATTCGCGTCCGCCGGGAGCCACGATGGCAGGAGCAATACCGGCGCCTGAAACAAGGGTGACGCATATCGTGGAAATCACCGCCCCGCTCTGACCGAGAGACCTGACGAATCCGCTGAATTTCCAATTTATGAACACTCCCAGAGAAACGGGAAGCAGAACCATCTCAGCCACGTTAAGAAGCATAGCCCAGACATCCACGGCAACGTAGCTTCCGGCAAGCAGTTTGGTGAGCAACGGTGTCATAAATATTCCGAGGACGGTGGAAATCGCCGTCGAAACGACACTCAGGGAAAGATTGGCCCTGCCTATATATGCTATAAGGTTGCTGGCCATCCCTCCGGGGCACGTGGCTACGATTATGAAACCGACGGCAAGTTCCGGGGGGAGTTTGAGCAATATCGCTATCAGCCAACCGGCAAGCGGCATCACCGTATATTGGGAAAGCGCTGCAAGAACGACGCATTTGGGCTGGCTGAAAAGGTCCTTGAAATCACTGATTTTCAATGAAAGACCCATACAGAGCATAACCAGGGCGAGGGCCCAGGTCATCCACTTTCCCCTGCTGAACCACAAAAAGACTTCAGGCCAGAAATACCCGATGACATACGCAAGTATGATCCATACTGCGCATAAGTTTATAAACCATTTGAGGATATTGTTCATTTTCTAGTGCAGGTATAACGACTTGTAACGATAAAGCGCTTCCATAAAATAATAGTCTGCGTAAATGGAAGGCTTGCCCACATTATATCCGAGATGGTAGTATTGAACCGAATGATCCAACAGGCAATCTGTTTCCCCGCCGATGAAATACTCCGGACCGCAGAGCGCCAGGAGCATCTTGTCGGCCCACTCGGAATAATGCTTTCTTTCCTTTCCTTCGGGCAGATAGGAAATCATCTCATACAAGGCGGATGCAACCACGGCCGACGCGGAAGCATCAGGCTGCCTGTCCCCGGACTGGAAGTCCCAGGGAGCTACATTATCTTCATTGAGATGGGCGATGAAATAGTCCGCCGATTTTTTTGCATATTCGAGATATGCTGGATCCTTCGTATAGCGATATGCCACGACCATACCATAGACAAGCCACGCGTGCCCGCGCGACCAGGTAGATTCCTTCGTATCCCCCTGCAACTGTCCCTTGTCCCTGACTTCACCCGTTACGGCATCGTAGCGGACGATATGATACGTTCCTCCGTCCGGGCGGACGAAATCCTTCCAGGTGGTGTTCGCGTGCGACACGGCAATGTCGTACAATCGTCTGTCACCGGTGGAAAGCGCCGTCTCGAAAAGAATCTCGAGGTTCATCATTATGTCTATGACACACGGAACCGTACCTTCCACCGGCTCATTGTCCCAGTCGGAACTCAGGACACCTGCCTGCGGCAGGAAGCGGTGTGACAAAGTGACGGAAGCCGTATCACGGACAGGACCGCAATAACTTCTGAACGCATCATCCTTACTGAAACGTATCCCGTTTCCGAAAGTGCACATAAAACGGAAACCGAGGTCGTGGGTGTTCCTGTTGTATTTCTCCTTTTCGATACCCATTGTCCAACGACGGGCAAGACTGTCATAAACGGAATCGCCGCTGATGGCGTAAGCATACCATTGGCATCCACCGTAAAAACCGCTCACCCAGTTCGCGCTGGATTTTACCTTCCATTTCCCTTCCTTTCCGTGGGAGGGGAAGCACAGGCTGTCATCAACGCTTGCAGCGCTCCTCCGAAGCGTAGCCAAAGATGTGGCAATCGTCTTTTCGACGGTGGCATTCATCTCGCGCCGGGCACATCCCTGACATACGAGAAAGCCGATCGAGGCAAAAACAAGCGATAACGCCGCAAACGTCTTTTTCATATCCGTTACGAGAAGAGGCAACCGCCGTTGATATCGATATTCGTACCGGTCAGGTATGAGGACTCGCCGCTTGCAAGATAGCAGACAAGGTCTGCAACCTCCATCGCCTCACCTTCACGTCTCAAAGGTGCGGTACGGTGAAGATTTTCACGACCTTCCGGTTTGGTGAAACGGTCGTGGAATGAAGTGTTGATCATCCCGGGAGCCACGGCATTCACCCTGATTCCCTTAGGACCGAGTTCCTTTGCCATCGAACGTGTAAAGCACATTACCGCCGCTTTTGCCGTCGCATACAACGAAGCGCCGGGGCCGCCGCCGTCGCGACCTGCCTGGGAGGCAAAATTCACAATCGAGCCGCCCTCGGGCATATATGGCACGACCTCCTTGGTGCAAAGCCAGACGCTCTTCATATTCAGGCCCATAAGATACTCATACCAGGCATCATCCTGTTCCGTAATGAGTTTCCTTCCTACGATACCGCCGGCCACGTTGACAAGAATGTCTATGGTGTTGCCGAAAGCCTTGACGGTTTCCCCGACAAGGTGTTTCACTTCAGCCTCCTTCGTTACGTCAGCCTTCACGATGATTGCCTCTGCACCCATTCCCTGCAGTATTTTCAACGTTTCTACAGCATTCTGCTCATTGTTGCAATAGTTCACGCAAACCTTCACCCCTTCTTCCGCCAGCCTGATTGCAACGGCACGACCGATGTCGCGGGTCCCGCCTGTAACGATCGCTACTTTTCCTTTCAGATTTTTCATACTCTTATTTTGGTTAACCAATTTTATATCACTGCAAATTTATACAACTTTTCCGGCATTTCAATTAAAATTGCCGAAAAAAGTTAAAAAATAAGTCAATTTGACCGATTTTTTGCCTCGAAACTTCTCTTATAAAGTATGGCCGTCAGAAAATTTCCATCGACCGGACAAGATTGAACCAATCCCCGGAAGTCTTGATATTTCCTTTGCTCCAAGTATTTCCGGACCAATAGGTTACAACATTCTCTCCCGACGTCATAGGCTGGCACATAATCCAGTTCTTCTTATCCTGGGACAACTTTGGCGCGGAGCACTCCCCCTTCACTATCACACTCGTCCCCAGCATAGCGGATTCAGGTTCCACGGACTGGTCCGTGGCGGCAGTCCAGAATGCCATCCTGTCCTTTCCGGAATATCTGGGCCACCCTTTGCGCGGTGCGTCTTTCATATTGTCGGCATTGCGTATTCCCACAGCAACCTCCACCGGAGTCGTTCCATCCCCTCCGGAAACCTTGTACGAGTCCTCTACCTTTATGAAATATGAATTGCCGTAAACCGTAATCCTCCGGGTCAGGGCAAACCTGTACCCGCAGTCTCCTTCCCATTCCGGATAATCGAGTTCGAATATGAGTTCCCTGTATTTCTTCTTGATTATCCTGCTCTCCCTCCAATTCGTAGCGGGATACTGCACCTTCCCCCGCACAACCGGCATCGAGGAACCGCCTCCCAGCGATTTTCCGACCTTGAAGCAGTCTTTTCCGTCGGCGGCGTGGTGGTAATAGATTCTGTCACCGCCTTCCTTGGTCATCCGGGCATACCACTCATCCGAAACGATGCGGCCCGGCGTCTTGGACCATATGTCGAAGCCGGGAGAAAGCGTTTCTTCTTCCATTCCCTTTCCATAAGCGCGCATACAGACAAGACTGTTCTCCCACACGAAATCATCCTTGAATTCCGGCACGGGCCTCGCCAGTATCTGACGGTTGATCTTCTGCATATGCTTGCGGTCGAACACGGCCTCGCTTGCAACGTTCCCGTCATCCTCCCTGATCCAGGTGCGGAACCGGCTCTCCCCTTCGTACAGCACGATCACCCTGCCGCCTCCACGCAGATCGTTGTAAACGGTATGGCCTCCGCCATATCTTCCATAACCGAGGGCTATCGTGCAGAAATTTGCGACAAAGTCATTGTTGTGGTCGTGGCCCACAAAAACGCCGAAGACATTGCCCGTGGAACGCATAGCCTCGAACATCCCGGTATTGAGTTCCGGCGCGGCTGACTCCTCCAGCCTGATGCCATTCACCTTATTGCCCTTGATCTCCCACACCCTGTGGTATTCCGGCAGCGGTATGTGGAAAAAGGCAAGCGAGGGAACGTTGGCTCCTCCGTTGCGCTGCGTGGCGGAATTGCACCGGTCCCTGAGCCAGGCCACCTGGTCCTGTCTGAAGTATCCGTATTTCCCGGCTCCAGGTATCAATGTATAGTCCTGGGAATCCATCATATAGATATCCGCCATTTCCCTGCCTGAACCATCCGATGCAAGTACAGGGATACACAAATCGGAAAGGGTTCCTTCCGAATTGACGCCGTTGATGCTGTTCCCCGCCGCCGCAATTGCAGCCGACATTTCAGGAACCGGAATATCCTGCTCCCTGTCGTGATTGCCATATACGAAAGAATAAGGCACTCCGTACGAATCCATCCTGGCCAGAAATGTTTTAAGAATTCCACGCGCGGGCTTGCCCCAGAGCACGTCACCTGTCACGGCGATGAAATCGGGGCGTTCCGTTTCCACGAGAAAATCAATCCTCGCCAGGACTTTCTCCGTCTCCTGCGGAACTTCCGGACGAAGATGCAAATCAGTAAGCTGCAATATTTTAAGCTCACCGTTTTTCTTGAAAGAAAGACTGTTGACATCACCCGCATTCAAAACAAGGGTGAAAAACAGTCCGAAAACGAAAAAGATTTTTTTCATACCCAAAAAGCCGTTAATTTTTTTCAGAAAACTTCAGAACATCCGACAAATGGGCGTTCAACACCGAAATTGCCGCATCGACGTCAGAATTCTCAATCGCACGATACAGGTCGGCGTGCTCCTTGATGACCTTGCCGTCAGCCACCGAACATACATTGTACTTATGGTAATATGTTACAGCCTCAGTGGAAACAAGCTGCAGCAAAGCGGCCAGCACTGGATTATGCCCACCTATCGCCACTGCCTTGTGAAAGGCCATATCCTTTTCAGTATGCTGGGCTACAGAGGTGTTTTTCTCGAAAGACTTCATCGTGGACCTCATTACCGAAAGGTCTTCTTCAGTACGGTTGAGGACCGCGAGCTTGATGCATTCCGTTTCCAGGAGCAAACGTGCCTGAACCAAAGACGCGAAGAAATGCTCGGCAACGTAGGAACCGCTCTGGGGTCTGGTCTCGATGGCACCGCACAATTCCAGTTTGTCCAATGCCTTCCTTACATATCCCCTGCTCACACCGAGCATCTCGCACAACTTCCGTTCTGCAGGCAACCTTTCGCCTATGGGTATCTGTCCATTGTCTATCAAAACCCTTATCTCAGCTGCAATGTCGTCAATATTAACCATATGCCTATATCTTTTTACTTTTCAAATGAATTGAAATGCATCACGCTCCTGACCGTCATCGATTCGTCTGCGGCGGAAAGATAGGTGATGCTGTACCGCCGTCCGCCGGGCTGTACGTCGAGGACGATATGACCGCCCTCGAATGAAGCGTCAGCCACGTCCTCCAGCCAGGTTTCCCCGGCCTGATCGGCCTGTCTTCTCCTTTCCACCGGCATTATTCCGGGACATACTATCCTGTCACCCGGATATATGTTTCTGTCCGTCAGCCTTTTCATCACGTCAGGAGTGTTGTGCATCTGATCCCATACACAACTGACCCACACCCTTGACCCGAGCGCACGTACGAGGGACTCCTTCATAGAATAGTGACCGTGATGGTTGAGCTTTGCCACATCGGCCTTTCCGCAAACCTTCGCAAGATAGTCGTCCGAACACAATTTCACGCCGTCAGGATTGCGCCACGACGCATACAGGTCGCCTGCCGTAAAGAAACGGAACGGACCATAGCCCACTACCATTCCAAGACTCATCCAGTTTTCATATACATTGACGTATTCCGTACCTTTCCCCGCAAAATACTCCTTGAAAAGATCCGTCACGGTCCCATCCTCATTCCACAGCCTTCCGTTGCCGCATATATTGCGTATGAAGAAATCGGGATAACGTCCCGGATCGTTGAGCATCCTTATCTGGTTCAGCGCTCCAAGTTCGAACTTCTCTATTTTCAGGCCTTCGTGCTTCTGCAGGTAGTCATAGACATATTTCATATGCGGGTAGGACTCTTTGTCATCCTCCTTGAAAGGAAGAGGATCGCAGTAGTCGGGCCAGCAACGGTCTATGGCCCTGCCGAAATGAAGATACTCCGCAGCCTGGCCGAAACCGCTGATGGAATAGGGCTTTCCGTCCCTTTCTTCGAGGCCTGCATTGAATGTCATACATCCTGCGTGATCATTGTGATAGTGCGAGAGCATCATATAATCCACCTCCTTGTCAGAGGGGTTTACCCTACGCACATACCGCGCAATCCATTCACCGGCGTGACGGCCCGGACCGGGAAGCAGAGGCACGGCTTTCGCACCTCTTGCAAGCGCATCGAAATCACCGCAGTCCAGAAGCATCGTAGTGCCGTCAGGCAGTATGAAGAACATCGATTCCGCTACACCGGTATAAATGAAGTGAATCTGGAAATGTCCCTTCTTCCATCCGCCCCATCTCTTTCCGGCGGACGCATCCTTGCAACCGCTTGCAAATGCCTCTTCCCAGCCTCCGAGAAGGCCGAGAGCCGATATAAACGCAGTAGATTTCAAAAAGTCACGCCTGTCCATAATCCTGTCGTAATAGTCTTCACTCGATGACAGCCCGTCCCGAGAAGGGAGTTCCGTCTTCCGTTACGCCCTCAATGCGGACATAATACGGATAATCCTGCTGATCAGTGTCGCAGAACTCCATCTGTGCACGCCCGCCGGTGAATTTCACTTCGGGGTTCCAGTATATCGTATTGCGATGGTCATACACATCGTGGCTGTCCCCCTTGTCATAACGTGGAGAATAGAAAGCCGAGGGTTTCTGGTAGCCGAGAGGGACAAAGCAGAGCACCGACTCGTTCACGTCCGCATCAAGGTTTACCCCGGGGCGCACCTTGATGGCTACGACGCCTCCATCCGCATTATGCACGGGATCGCTGTCCGTGCTGATATTCAGGTAACCGATGTCGCTCACGCTCAAGGACTCGTACGTCCACCACTCGGTTTCGACGCCTTCATCCAGCAATTTCACTTTTCCCCTGCCGGAAGAACCGTCTCCGTCATCGGTGCCGACAGATTCTACGGGATCCTGCTCCTTTCCGGCTCCGGAAGCCCGCAGGAAATTGCGGTTATACATATAATCGCCGTTGTATTCGAAGCGGGGAGTCCGGTAAAGCACATACTGGACCAGGGTATAGTCCCTGAAATCCTTGAGTTCGTCCTGGGAGATCACACGCCCGTTCATCCCGTGGGCAAACGGATCATCGTCATCCACGGAGGCCGTCACCACTGCAGCAGCCAGCGTATCCACGACAACCCCCTCGTACACGGCAGGCAGGAAATCCTCGGAGATGTCCGTCCTTCGCCCCGGCTCACGGGAATATACGTACGGATGCGCCACCTTGTCGCCCGTCCATCTTGGGATATAGTCCCTGCCTATACCCTTGCGGTTGATACCGACGAGGAATCTGGTGTTTTCAGGAAAAGGGATATCATCTATGACGTAAGTATCGGCACTGGCAACTTCTATCATCCTGGTGAATTTCAGGTCCGGTATTATGAGTATGAAAGAGAAATCCTTGGGCATCTTGTTGCGTCTTCCGCTCAGTATCTTGCCCGTAAGTTTCTGCGAATACTCCCTCAGGAACCTGACATTGAACGGCTCCGACGATGACGTTATCTGCTCTATGTCATAATAGTTCCAGCCCTGAATCATCATAAGGAGGTCCATATCCCGCTTGCGCACCTGCAGGGGGACGGTGTCGTCGAAGTAATGCCCGGGGTCATTGATATGCCCCTCCAACTCGCTGGAAAGGGCCATAAACGATTCTATGCCGTCAGCCTGATGGTGTTTTTTGAATGCGCTGCGAAGAACGGACACGGAACAAGTCCCGCCCAGCGGCCGTCCGTCGGCACTGTTGAGTTTCAGCACTGCGCTCACAGGCTTGCACCTGTCGTGGGAAATCCGCACGGAATCCAAAACGCAGGTTGCCGTATTGTCCGTATAAACGAAGAACTTCCTCTCGGAAACGATATGCCCGTTTATGTCGAGGAGAAGAAGATGATTGACTCCCGGCCTGACCCGGGATGGATCCAGCCCGAAAACCCGCGTCCCGCCATCCAGGCTGACTCCGGATATGAGGTTCAAATCGGACCCGACCATCGACATCAGGGCATATTGCCCCTCGCCACAGCCTTCCACCCTTACGGAAAGAACTCCGCAACTGTCTTTCAGATAAAGGCTTGCGCCCTGTGTAGAAACCTCAGGCAAAGGATATTTCCTGTCCTTGCCGGAGCAAAGGAAATAACTGTGCCCTTCGCGCGGAACGAAAGAGAAGCTCCCCATCCCGTCAAAATCGCTTTCCACTCTCATCAGCGTATTTCCTGACTCGTCGCACAACACTCCTGAAAACTCTACGCTCTTCCCGTTGCCGTCCATCACCTTGAATCCGATAACAGATTGTCTGTCAAGAAAATAACGACCACCTTCGGGGTAGAACGAAACATCTGTCCGATCGGACAACGGAGGCTCCTTACGTGGTTTGACGGGGCGCGCGCCAACTATGGCAAGTCTCTGATTGAACATATATTCATCGGACTTGTTCATCTGCCAGAGCGTATAGGCACGGAAGACATAATCGCCTCCCCGTATGTCTTCAGGAAGGAACATATGCCCCGGGAAACCGCCCGATGCCCTTTTTATCTTATGCCTCAGGACAGCATTACCGGTAGAATCAAGCAACTCTACATAGATGAAACCGCTGCCTTTCTGCTTCGACCGCGGAAACGCATCGCTAAGATATCCCTTGAACCAGATAGTCTCTCCTGCGGCATAGCAGGTCCTGTCAAGATGCATATAGAGCTTCTCCGGAGAGCACCAACGGCCGTGAACGGCCACCCGCTGTCCGAGGGAATCCGTATCGAAGCCATACACCGCTGACAGAGAGCAGAATGCAAGCAAAAATGCCAATATCCATTTCCTGGTCATACAAGACGCAAAGTAAATGAATAAATTGCTTAAAAGCAAAAGGAATTTAGTATATTTGCAAAAATGGGAATTATGACAAATACAAGAAAAATCGTATGCTGCGCCGCCGGATTCATCATATCCCTGACAGCGCTCGGACAAGGTTACCAGCAGAGTAATGACAACCCTTCAATGCTGGTTCACCCCACTCCCGATTTCCGCAGGGAAATCATCACACCCGAAGTCAACGGATATCAGGTGGTGAAGGCCGACCTGCACGTTCACACCATCTATTCCGACGGGCACATTTCACCGGAACACAGGATAAAGGAAGCCTGGATAGACGGTCTTGACGCCATCGCCATCACAGACCATCTCGAGTACCGTCCCTGCGAGAAGAAGATGATAAAGTTCCTGGACGGGAACGTCACAAGGAATGAGGTGGAAAAAGGCAAACCGGCGGCTGACCTGAACTATCCCGTCTCCATCGCGGCATCCCAGGCAAGGCACAGGGGCATCACCCTGATTCCTGGAGCGGAAATCACCAGAAATCCGAAAGAGGTAGGCCACTTCAACGTCCTGTTCACGAAAGACAACAACCAGATCTACGATCCCGACCCTCTGCAGTCCCTGCGCAACGCCCGCAAGCAAGGCGCCATAATCCAGCACAATCACCCGGGCTGGAGAAAAACGGACAATGAGTTTACACCCGTTATGAACGAAGCCGTGAAGGAAGGCCTCATCGACGGGATCGAGATATTCAACACGGAGGAGTTCTATCCGGACGTTATAGAGAAAGCCGTAGAAAAGGGATATTTCGTAGCCGGAGGAACGGACATACACTCGGAAAGTGATATGGATTACTTCAGACACGGCTTTTTCCGCGATATGACACTTATATTCGCGAAAGACGCTTCCGCAGAATCCATACGCGAAGCCCTTGAAAACGGCAGGACGCTCGCCTATGGCTACGGCAATATCGCCGGAGGAGAGAAACTGCTGGAGGATTTCTTCCGAGCGGCGGTCAGCGTAAAGGTGATGCATGTGGGAAGCAAAGGCAAAAAATATCTGAAAATCACCAACAACTCGTCATTCCCGTTCGTGATCACAATAAACGGCGGGTCTCCGAAAATGACGTTGAACGGCCTGAATTCCTTCCACCATTCCACCGGCAGAGACGATATCGTCATATCGGTGGCGAATATGTGGTACGGTACCGGCAAACACCCTGAAATAAAGTTCAAATATCTGTAATATATGCGAGGCAAACATCTGTGCACGGCGCTTGCGGTATTGCTTGTCTGCAGCCCGGTCAAGGCGACTCTGAAAGTCGGAGCACTGAAGGTGAACAATCTGTCGGAACCCGTTTCGGTTCCTGTCAGGACGTGTCCCAAGGCAAGTTGGATCCTTCAATCGGACAAGACCGGCACTTACCAGAAAGCATACAGGATAGATGTGCTGAAAGACGGAAAACTTGTCTGGACAAGCGGGAAAGTGGAAGGCCGGAACAGCACTGGAGTGCCGATGGACTGCCATCTGAAGGCGAAATCACGGTACGATTGGCGTGTGCAGGTATGGGACAATCACGGCTCGTCTGCCAGAAGCGCCACGGCAAAGCTGATGACGGAGGCCGATGCGGACGAGAACTGGAAGGCGCAGTGGATAGGATGCAATGGAAAGGCGGCCCCGATATACCTGCGCAAGGAATTCAAGCCTGAGGGCACGATCAAGCGCGCCACTGCATATGTTTCAGCCCGCGGCCTCTACAAGGTATGCCTGGACGGGAAGAATATAACGGACGCGGTGCTCACTCCCGGATGGACATCCTACAGAAAACGCATACAGTATCAGGTCTATGACGTCACTCCCCTGCTGGCAAAGAGCGCAGGGAAGAACACTACCGTTTCGGCGATTGTCGCCCCGGGGTGGTACAGCGGCGGAATAAACTGGGGCAAAGTGTCCAAACGCTACCGCTACGGAGACGATGTCGCCCTGTTCCTGCAGATTGAAATGGAATACTCCGACGGAAGACGGGAAATCATAGCGACCGACGGAAGTTGGGAAATGTCCGGCGGTCCGGTATGTTTCGCAAACATCTATGACGGCCAGACGACGGACAACACGATTGCCTTCGACTGGAAAAGCGCGGAGGTGCTTCCCGCGACGGAAGCCGCACTGGTCCCGTCCGTCAGCGAAAGCGTCACGCGGCGCGCTCCGCTCAAGGTCGTGAAATACTTCGTCACTCCGCGCGGAGAGAAGGTTATGGATTTCGGGCAGAACATCACCGGATGGGAGAAATTCAGCATAAAGGGCAATCGCGGGGACACGATCAGAGTCCGCCACGCGGAAGTGCTCGATTCCGAAGGGAATTTCTATACCGAAAACCTGCGTGACGCCAAAGCGACGAGCACGTACATCCTGAGCGGGCGGACGGATAGTTTCGAGCCGGAATTCACTTTCTACGGTTTCAGATACATCAGCATCGAAGGTCTCGAAGGAGATCCTGACCCCGCCGCTTTCGAAGCGGTACCAATAAGTTCGGGTTTCGAGGACACCGGATCGTTCTCCTGCTCCGACACTACCATAAACCGCTTGCAGTCCAACATCTTCTGGGGTTTCAGAGACAACTTCGTGGATGTACCGACAGACTGCCCGCAGAGGGACGAAAGGCTTGGATGGACGGGAGACGCACAAGTGTTCTTCCGCACGGCAACCTTTCTGGGTGACGTAGGCAATTTCTTCCGCAAGTGGCTGGCAGACCTCGATTGCGACCAGCGTGCGGACGGACAGGTCACCCGTGTGGTTCCCGACACTTTCCCGAAATCGAAATCCAGGCTGGGCGCCACCGGATGGGCCGACTGCGCCACCCTGATTCCCTGGCAGCACTATATGGCATACGGGGATGTCTCCATTCTGGCCGACCAATGGGACAGTATGAAGAAATGGGTGGATTTCTGCATAAGCGAAGCGTCAGAATGCGGATGGCTGATGAAAAAGAATCTGAAACGCCATTTCGGAGACTGGCTGTTCTATTCCAAGGACTATGACCCGGACGGACAGTCCGCAGTGACCGGCAAGGCCCTGATTGCATCGGCATTCTTCGCAGAGAGCGTACGCATAGTGGCAGATGCAGCCGTCCTGCTCGGGAAAGCGGATGAAGCCGCCTATTACAAGGACATTTACGGGAAAACGGTAACGGCGTTCCGCAATGAATACGTCACCCCTGCCGGAGCCCTTGTTTCCGACACCCAGACGGCATACACCCTCGCCCTGAAATTCAACCTGATACCGAAGCGGATGCGCGGCATAGCGGCACAGAGGCTGGTGGACAACATCCACAGTTACAAGGACCACATCACCACAGGATTCCTCGGCACGCCATATATCTGTGAAGTCCTTACGGACTGCGGCTATTCCGACGTTGCCTATACCCTTCTGATGCAGAAGACCTGCCCTAGCTGGATATATCCGATATCCAAAGGCGCCACAACAATCTGGGAACGCTGGGACAGCATAAAACCGGACGGAACGATAATAAAGGGAATGAATTCCTTCAACCATTATTCCTTCGGAGCGATAGGAGACTGGCTGTACAGGAGCGCGCTCGGAATCAGGGAGACGAAGCCCGGATACGAAACGTTCGAAGTGGCCCCGCACGCAGGCGGAGGAATAACGCATATGGAAGGGAGCACGATGACTCCATACGGCAGGATAGCGGTGAAATGGCAGGCTGACACAAGCGGTGTAATAAATCACCTGGAGGTGGACGTACCTGTCGGAACTACCGCCACGATAAGGCTCGGGGACAATGTTTGCAGCCACGGCAGCGGTCACTGGACCATTGCTGCCGCCGGAACGCCACCGGCCGTCGAAGCTCAACCGGCCGCGGCACCTGCCGGTTCAAAGGCCAGGACCGGGAATGTCCGGGAGGACCTGTTCCCTGACGGGACAGCCATAAGCGGATGGTTCAGGGACGCTGCTCCGGTGGACATAAAGGCTCTCGGCAGGCAGTTCGTCATCACGGACTACGGCATAAAGCCCTCCGGAGACATCCCGTTGATCCAGACGGAAAAGATACAGGCGCTGATAGACTCCGTAGCCGATATCGGCGGAGGCGTAATCGTCATCCCGAAAGGAACTTTCGTCAGCGGTACTCTTGATTTCAAACAAGGTGTACACCTGTATCTGGAAGAAGGAGCAGTACTTAAAGGAAGTGACTTCATCGGTGATTTCCGCATCGGGCCGACCCGCATCGAAGGGGAAAACTGCACGTATTTCGGCGCCCTTGTACAGGCGGACGGAGTGGACGGATTCACGATTTGCGGCAAAGGGACCATAGATGGCAACGGATGGAGCTACCACCGTTCATTCTGGCTGAGAAAAAAATGGAACAAGGAATGTACGAACAAGGATGAACAGCGTCCCAGACTGGTCTATATATCCAATTCGAAGAACATAAGGATAGACGGCATCACATTGTGCGACAGCCCGTTCTGGACGACACACTATTACAGATGCGAGAACGTGAAACTCACCGGCCTGACCATCACCAGCGTGGGCAGGCCGAAAGAAGATTCAGGGCCCAGCACGGATGCGATAGACCTGGATGTCGTCAACAACGTGCTGGTGAAGAACTGCCGCATATCTGTAAATGACGACGGCATCGCTCTCAAGGGCGGCAAAGGTCCCTGGGCGGATGACCCCGAAAAATATCCGGGCAACGGTAGCAACACGAACGTCATCATTGAAGACTGCGAGTTCGGGCAGGCCACACACTGCTGCCTCACGCTGGGAAGCGAGTCCATCCACAACCGCAACATCGTTATGCGGCGCTGCAAGGCCGACTGTCCTTCAGGCATACTGTTCAGGCTGAAAATCCGCAGGGACACACCGCAGAACTATGAATACGCAAGTGTCTATGACTGCGAAGGAAGCGCGCACAGATTCTTCCATATCAACATCTGGAACCAGTTCTTCGACCTGAAAGGCAGGAAAGACGAGCCTGTGTCATATGCCAGCCACATCAAGAGCTGGAACTGCAAGTTCTCCTGCGACAAGAAGTCATCCCTGACTGCGGACAGCAGCATCCTGGTTCTCGATGGCATAAATATCGACGACTCGGGAGTGACTTATAAAAAGCAATAAGATGAAAAAGCATATTGCATTGGTGGTCATCACCTTGGCTATTATTTCTACCCCCCCCATCTGCAAAGGCAAAGACGCTGACATCCCTTTCAATGGAAGGACAAAAAGTCTCGTCAAGGAACTGCTGATCAAGCTCGACAGTACGGAAATTTATGCAGCACGGAAAGAGAAAGAAATCGAGGACATCAAATCCCTGCTGCCCGGAACGTCAGGTGCGGAAAAATTTGCAATCTGCCGCGAAATCGCTGACCAATATGCAAAGTACAGGGTGGATTCCGCCCTGTTCTATGCCAGAGAGGCCAGATATGCAGCAATCGATGCAGGGCTCGACTCGCTGCGTATCCTTTCGGAAATCAGAATAGCCAATCTTCTGGCCATCGCCGGCTTCAACGCGGAGGCCGTAGAAACCATCCAATCAATACCGCGCGACAGCGTCCTGGATGGCCATATGGGGGTATATTACACCGCCTGGACCTCGGTTTATCACGAACTTTACTCCAATCCGGATGAGCCGAAAGACTTCAAGGAAAAATACAGAAAACTGTACAACACCTACAGGGACTCGTTATTGCTGACGATGGACACACTGAGCTCCATCTACCTGCACAACATAGAGAGGAAAGCGGCAAGGGACGGGAGATTCGACGAGGCAAGAAAATACAACGCCTTGCGCGAGAGGCTCATAACGGACAAAAAGTCCAATGCCAGCGCAACACGCCTTTATGACCGTTTCGCCATTGCCTATATATATGAACACAAACCTACTGCAGAAGCTGTCAACGACCTGTTCGAATCCGCCATCATCGAAGTCGAGAACTGCAACCAGGATATCGCCTCGCTGCTCCGCGTAGAGACAATCCTGATGAATATGGGAAAAGTGAAGGCGGCAAAAAAAGTCTCCGACTATTATTATTCCACCTTCCAAAAATTCGGGTCGAGGAAACGCAGGCTGGATGGTATGGGACAGACTATGGCCATAAACACCAAAACGATGGAGTCTTTGCAGAAAAGGAACAATGACGTGATAATCGCATTGGTATTAATCTCAGTTTTAGGTGCCATCCTCATATTCGTCCTGCTGAAAATCAACAACCTCCGGAGGAAAAGTACGATTCTGAACAAAAAACTGCAACGCTCGGTCGAAATTTCCAAAGGATACATAGGTGTAGTGTTCCAGCTGTATTCTTCATATATCAAACAGCTGGATATCTTCCGCACCAAGGTCCATTCCAACCTGAAGAAAGGCAAACTGGAACAAGCCTTGGAGATGACCGGTGGGTCAAGCGAGATTACGTCGGAAGACCTCAAGGAACTGTACCGGAACTTCGACTCCGTGTTCCTGGACATCTACCCTGAATTCATACAGACCGTCAACGACTGCTTCAAGCCCGAGTTCCGGATTACGAAAAAGAATCCTGACGTCCTGACCACAGAATTGCGAATCCTTGCGCTGACCAAACTCGGCATCGGCGACAGTACAAAAATCGCAGAATTGCTTCATTGTTCAATCAAAACAATCTACAATCTGCGATCAAATATGAAAACCCGTCTGTCTGTCCCGGAAGATCACTTCCGGAGAATCATATCAGAGATGTAACGTCAGTCTTCCAGCATCCAGTCGCCCAATTCGCCGAAGATGGTCTTCGCCATATAATCCATCCCGTCGATATTGGGATGGACACCGTTCAGCTTGCCGATTTTCGGATTCCCGCTGCCGCCGTTACTGAAATCGACATACTTGCAGAAGGTATAGTGGTCGGAAATCTTCTTGATCGAAGCTATCTGCTCCAGAGTGACGTAGTCCCCGATTATGTTGATTATCTTCGCATCCGGACAATCCGCGTGAACCATATTGATGAGTTTGACATACGCCTGAACGAATGAAGTGACGACAAGGTTATCATTGGATTTCTTGAATATGGCGTCAAACTCGGCATCGTCAGGAGTGGAATTGACGTCGGAAAGGCCGTAACCTGAGTTGTAGCGGTCATTCGTTCCGCCATAGATTATCACGATATCCGGAGAGCCTATCGAGTTCAGCGCATAGGTTGCGCCGACATTGGACTTGCCGTATCTCGTGACGAATGCCGGACGGTATGAACTGCCGGTGCGGGTATCCTGCGCAACGCAGGAGCCTGTCCAGGATATGTTCTTCTCCATCTGGAGCTTGCCCACCATATACTTGGTACACAATGCGCCCCAATATGTCTTTGTCCAATCCTGAAGACCGCCGCCTATATAATAATCCGCAAAATACTTGTTGCCTTCCGGAAGCCAGCCTTCGAACGAGGATATGGAGTCACCGATTATGCTGAGTTTCTTCGCGCCTGCGATGTCATCGACAAGGGCTGTGACCTCGACGGTGAGGTCGCTGATCCAGACGCGTCCCTTCTTGCCATCTCCGCCTT
>JAKSKJ010000020.1 GCA_024401795.1 Bacteroidales bacterium
AAACGTTTAAGCGTCCAAATGTACGGAAATAAAGGTTCATTTCAAAGATTCAACCTCTTTTTGTTTGATTTTTTTCCATTCAGCCGGATACAGTCCGGTCACTTCGCGGAACTGTCTTCTAAAATCGCTCTTGTCGTGTATCCCCACCGACCGGCCCAATTCCCTCAGGGAAATATCGGGATTGACCAGAAGCAGGCTCTCCGCTTCGCGTATTCTGTGCTCCTTTCTCAACTGCCGGAAAGACTTTCCCAAACGCTCCGAGCAGAAGAAAGACAATTGCTCCGGCGTCAAATCCATCTGCTCCGCCGCATCCGCAATGCTTCCGGCCTTCAGATACCCTTTGTCCGATATCCAGGACATAAGGGCAAGGTACACTTTTATGTCAATCCGTATCTGAGATGCAGGAAAACAGCCGGCACCTATCTTCAATAGAAATCTCAACAGTCTTTCCATATTTTTATGTATTTTTGTTCCATCCAAAAAGAAAAATTATGTTCGACAACCTTTCCGAGAAACTTGAAAGATCCTTCAAACTCCTCAAAGGAGAAGGGAAAATAACAGAAATCAACATAGCGGAAACCCTGAAAGAAGTCCGCAGGGCCCTGCTTGATGCCGACGTCAGCTACAAGGTGGCCAAGGACTTCTGCGACCGCGTCAAGGAGAGAGCCATAGGAACGGGCGTGCTGACCGCAGTCAAGCCGCAGCAGATGATGATCAAGATTGTCCACGACGAACTTGCCGACTTCATGGGGGGCAACTCGTCCGACATCAGCATCAAGGGCAACCCCGGCATTGTTCTCATCGCCGGTCTCAACGGCTCCGGAAAGACGACGTTCTCCGGCAAGCTGGCACTCAAACTCAAGAGCAGCAAAGGCATCAAGGTTCTTCTTGCGGCCTGCGACACTTTCCGACCCGCCGCCATCGAACAACTCAAGACTCTCGGCGAACAGATAAACGTTCCGGTATTCTCCATTGAAGGAGAGAAAAATCCCGTTACCGTAGCCAAAGCCGCCGTAGCCAGAGCCAAGGCCGAAGGATACAGCACCGTCATCATAGATACCGCCGGACGTCTCACGGTCGATGCCGAACTGATGGACGAAATCCGCACCCTTCACAAGGCCATACAGCCTACGGAAAGCCTGTTCGTCGTGGACTCGATGACAGGTCAGGACGCTGTGGAATCAGCAAAGGCATTCAACGAAGCCATTGATTATGATGGCGTCGTCCTCACCAAAATGGACGGTGACACCAGAGGCGGTGCGGCCCTCTCCATCAAGGCGGTGACGGGAAAACCCATCAAATTCGTCAGCATAGGAGAGAAGATGGAAGCCCTGGACATTTTCCACCCCGCCAGGATTGCGGACAGGATTCTCGGTATGGGTGACGTCGTCTCCCTCGTGGAAAAAGCACAGGAGGCCTATGACGAGAAAGAAGCGCGCGAACTCAAGAAGAAATTGGCCAAAAACCAATTCACCCTCAACGATTTTTACAATCAGATCCAGCAGGTGCGCAAGATGGGCGACATCAAAGACCTGGCGGGAATGATTCCCGGAATGGACAAGGCCATCAAGGATGTGGACATAGACAACGACAAGGCTTTCAAATCGACCGAGGCCATAATCCACTCAATGACTCCCTTTGAAAGGGAGCATCCCGAATCCATCAACGGCAGCCGCCGCCAACGCATCGCCAAAGGTTCCGGCACATCGGTTGCGGACGTCAACAAACTGCTGAAACAGTTCGAGGGTTCCAGAAAAATGATGAAAATGGCCATGGACGGTTCACTCGCATCCAGGCTCAAGGCTATGAGGCACTAACGGTCTCCGAAAATCAATTCCATATCCTTTTCCAGAATCTTTCCCGCCGCTTCGGCCGGGACGAATTCCCAGTGGCCGATAATACTTTCATCATTTATCAGTTCCCTGTTCACAATGGGGTGAGCAAGGAAGAAATCATAGACTATCATCCTGATTTCCTTATCCTTTGCGACAATCCGTGATGCCATTTCCGCATCGCTCAATCCCGCTCCAAGGGGAATTATATCACCACCGCCGTTTGCCCTGTATGAAGTCATCGCCACGTTGTAGAAGGCTTCGGGATCAAACGCGCCGCCGTCCGCCATCGACTTGATGCATATCCTGCCGCCACAGGGTTTTGTCACGTCAACCGTATATACAAGCCCCCCGACACTGTCGAAATTATAGGGACGGCCCACAAACGACCATTTTTCGGAGCCCGTACGCTCGTCGGGCCTGTTCTGAATCTTCAGCACGTGTTCATCCCCGTTCCCTATCCAACCATCGTAGGAAAACTCCAGGATACTTTTTATTTCACTTCCTTTGAGTTTTGCCACAACAAGTTGATTTTCATAAGGATAAATAGTAAACATATCGTTAAAAACCACTTGACCCGATTTGACTTCGGAATCATATTTCAGAGGAGCGGCAAAAGAGAGTTGCACTCCGGGACGGCTAAGCTGCACACGATGCAGCAGATTGACGTAATCGGACATCCCCACATACGCATCCCTTGTGCGCAGGCTTACTTCAAGATTGCCCACGGGCTGCAAGGTGAAGGCTTTCACCTCCTCGAAATCCGGACGGAACTCCTCCTCCATTTCCTTGTCATACACATTCTTGTCCAGTCTCACGACTTCTGTCACGGCAGTCTTCGACAGAACTCTTTGTCCCCTGGTCTCCACGTCAAAGGATGACATTCCCACCATACTTGCCTTCGACCCTCCGTCCACAAGATCGGTCACGTCTTCATCTATGACAAAAGGCCGGTGGTCGTGACCGCAGATGAGCAGGTCCACGCCCTTCAAAGTCCCGAACAGGTCCCGTCCCTCGCTTTCAAGCTGGCTTCCGTCCCCATCGCCCGTTCCGGAGTGGACCACCATAATCACGATTTGGGGATTTTCCTTCGCCGTCAGCCGGTCCACAACGGATTGCGCTCTGGAGATTATGGGACAGAAGGTCATTCCCTCCCACTCTTCCTCCGCCACCCACGCGCCGATATTGGCATTTGTAAAACCTATCACAAGCACCTTGAGGCCCGCTTTTTGAAACACGGCATACTCCGGGAAATATGTTCCCCCGTCAGCCTTCAACGCATTGCCTCCGAGCCAGGGAATCCCATATCCTGCCAATTCATCGAACACTCTGTCGTAAACCCTGTGACCGGCCTCTATGTCGTGATTGCCCACAACTATCGCATCGTATCCCATATATGCAGAAATCCTGGGGAACAGATGGGGTCTGTCAGCGGCCACGTTATTGAAATAATAAGCGGCATTGTCGCCCTGCAGACAATCTCCGGCATCAAGCAGCAGCACATTGTCCTTCCCCACGGCTGCTCTCACACTGTCGACGAAATGCTTTACCGACATAAGGCTGGAATTCAACCTCCCGGGAGACACATAAGACTCCGGGAACCACGCTCCGTGTACGTCTCCAGTACTGATTACACGCAGGTTGTGATGATTTCCCGCCATACAGAACGCGGCGGCGGCAAAACAGGAAAGGATGATGACAGCTATTCTTTTCATTTTCTCATACCATTTTAGCCAAAGTTAATTATTTTTGCATAAATCACCTCAAAATTCCACTCAGTTGCAGCAGTCATTATGAAAATAAGCAGGACGGACAGAATAATGGTTTTAGGCAGTTGTTTCGCCACGAACGTGGGACAAAGGCTTCTCGATTACGGTTATGACGTGTGCATCAATCCTTTCGGGACCATTTTCAATCCCGAAAGCATCGCCCGTTCCGTCACCAGACTCCGGTCTGCGGAACCTTTCAACGCATCCGACTGCATCGAAATGGGGGCGGGAGCGGGAAAAATCTGCTCCTTCTGGCATCACACCTCCTTTGCCCGCCCCACGGCGGAAGAATTCATCTCCAACGCCAACGCCAGGCTGGCTGAAGCCGCGGAAAACTGGAGGCGCTGCAACAAGGTGATTGTCACGTTCGGCACCGCCCAGGTCTGGCGGCGCAACGGGTGGACAGTATCGAACTGCCTCAAGCGTCCGGGGTATGAATTCACGCACGAAATGCTCTCTCTGGACGAGGTGGAAGAATGCATCAGAACAATCTGTACCGACGGGAAGGAATTTCTCTTCACCGTCTCCCCTGTCCGGCATCTGGGGGAAGGTGCTCATGTCAACACAATTTCGAAATCCCTGCTTCAACTCGCCATACACCGGACCGGTGTCGATTACTTCCCGAGCTACGAGATAGTTCTGGACGAACTCCGCGACTACCGCTTCTTCAACGAAGACGGGGTTCATCCCTCCCCCGAAGCCATCGACATAGTATTCAAGCGCTTCCTGAGCGAATCACAGGTTTAGCGAGTATTGCAGTTTCACCTCCCTTTTGTAAGCGGAAACCCTGAGGTTCAGAGTGTTCCTCCAGAACTTCCAGGAAACGACGAGGCTTGCGTTCCAACCCTTTCCATAGTAGGCCGGCACATTGAAATTGCCAGGCGCATCCCGTTCATACACATATATCCTGTCTTCCCAACCGTCCGTTTCGAACAGTTCTCCCCTGAGCCATACGGTCAGGGAATGTCGGGGGCCTTCCTTCCTATACCCGGCTTCGGCATAGACCAGAGACCCCCATCCGGCACTGTGAACCGCATTGTAGCGGACGTTTGCCAGCCAGGGCCCGATTTCCGTATCCAGTTCCACCCGCATATCACTGCGCCAGTCAGGGACCATCCGACCTTCGGAAGAAGGCTTGAGGCTGCACCTTTCCGTCACCCTCAACACCGGTGTCAAGGCGAGCCTTCCAAGCTGAAAGGTCTTCTTCAGTTGCGCTATCCCCTTGTAAGCCTGAGTATTCTTTGACGGATGCCAGGCCGCATCGAGAGTCAGCAGGCTCCATCCGTTCTGCCAGGCCGCCGATGCCCCGTATTCATCCGATACTTTCGAGGCGGAACGCACCGCCCCGGACATTGCGCCGGGGTACGTCTTGGGATAGGCCCTAACAAGCACGGAAAACATACTGCCATAGGAAGGAACATAAAGCATCCCCAACACTGCGGCAAGAGCATTTCCGTCCAGGGCCGCCTCCCCGAACACAGAGCCACCCTTGAAACCGATTCTCGTATCCAACGACAGACCGAAGCGCCCCATACCGGATAGAGGCTCCTTTGAACCGTCATACACGGCCGTCACTCCTAACTGCCAAATCCTCCCCAACCGGCTCAGGTTTGCCAAAGCAACATTTCCCCTGTCATAGGCGGCGGAAACCATATACCTGCCCAGATTGAAATCGGCGGCAACTCCGTGAAGACTCTCGGAAAAGGAACGCGACGGCGACAGCCCCGTGCCGTTTCTCGACAAAGCCGAGGGGGAGGAAACCCCGCTCATCGAGAACCCGTTCCACACCAGAAGACCCTGTCCGAATCTGGCATTGAAGTCACCTACAATCAGCTTTCCGAGCATCCTTCTGCCATACACACTCAAATTCATAGTTCCCAAGCCCAATTCCTGCAGCGTATAGGTCGTCCTGTCAGCCCAGTTGAATTCCAGGAATTCTCCCCATTTCGCCTGATACTTTGCCCCTCCGCACCATTCCGCCTCCCCGTCCGGGGCCCGTGCCGCCGCCCGGAGCATCAGGGACTGGGAGAATTTCCTTCTTCCCTTCAGTGAACGGCCTCCATCCATCTCTCCCCCGTCAAGAGTCACGAAGTCCTTCAAGGCCTCCGCATATTTCACACCGAATCCATCCACTGCGGCCAGTTCGGTAAAAGACAGCACATCACCATATCTCTCCCTGTAATCCAGCAGAGAAGCAATCTGATAGCGGCTGAAGAGGCCGCTGGATATCAGACGGCTTCGCGTACAGCAGTTGATTGCCAGCGGATGCCGGTGCAGGCTTTCGAAACGTTCAACCACCGTCTCATCCAAATCTTCCTCCGCAGAGGCTCCGGTTATCAGCAGAATCCCCTCCATTCCCGAAACTTCACGCAAAGTTCCGTCCACGCCTCCGGCGTCCGGCACTGCCAGTGCCAGCATAATAATCAACAAACGCATTCCCACACATAGTTTCGGCCAAAAATGAAAAAACAAAACGTAAAAAGAGATAAGAAACATAAAAATCTTTCTTATCTTTGACTTTAATTAAATCTTTATGGACAGGATCACCCTACACGACAAGGTCTTCAAGCCATACATCAAGAACGATGTACTGGAGGCCGCCATCGACAAACTTGCCGACAGAATCAACAAGGATTTCGAAAACTGCGAAGACATCCCCATCTTCCTCTGCGTTCTCAACGGAGCGGTGATGTTCACCGGAGCAATGATGAAGAGGCTCACTTTCAAGGCCGAGCTGATGTCAATCAAACTGAGTTCCTATCAGGGAACCGAATCCACCGGCACGGTTCTGGTGCCTCTCGGGCTCACGGGAGACGTAAAGGGACGCCGCATCATCATTTTCGAGGATGTGGTTGACACCGGCAACACCATCGTCGCGCTCAAGGAAATGCTGCTCGACAAAGGTGCCGGCGAAGTACGCATCTGCACGATGCTTCTCAAACCCGAAATATACAGCAAGGCCGAGAAACTGGACTACGTGGGCATGGAAATTCCCAACGCATTCATAGTGGGTTACGGACTCGACTACAACGAACTGGGACGCAACATCAAGGACATTTACGTTATAGACGAATGAAATATTTCATCATTTTCGGCCCTCCGGGTGCGGGCAAAGGCACCCAGGCCACAGGAATAGTTGAGAGATACAATGTAAAACACATCTCCACCGGAGAACTTCTGCGGTCGGAAATCGCCGCCGGCACCGAACTGGGCAAAAAGGCGCAGAGCCTGATATCCGCCGGATGCCTCGTTCCCGATGAAGTCGTGGAGGGAATGATTGAGACGCAGTTCGACACGGTGAAGGGAGTGGAAGGATTCCTTCTCGACGGTTTTCCCCGCACGCTCGCCCAGGCGGAAGTGCTCGATGCAATGCTTGCCCGCAGAGGAGAAGAAGTGACAGCCGTAATCGGACTTCAGATAAGCGACGACATTGTCAGGCAGCGTATCGCCCATCGCGCAAACATTGAAGGCAGGGCGGATGACGCAAAGGAAGAGGTCATCAACAACCGCATCAAGACCTACCATACCCAGACAGAGCCCATCATCGACTATTACAGGAAAGCCGGCAAATATCATGAAGTCAACGGCTTCGGAGCGGTCGGTCCGGAGGGTATCGGCATCGTGCGCGAAAGAATCGTCGCGGTAATGGACAAACTATAGCCTAAGCCAAGGCTTTCCACAACGCATCCTTCAACTCATTCAGTCCTTCACCGGAAGCTGAAGAGATGAAGATGTGCGGTATTTTCTTCGGAAGCTTCGGAAGTATCTCCTTCTCCAGTTCCCCATCAATCAGATCACATTTGGTGATGGCAAGCACACGCTTCTTGTCCAGCAGTTCCGGATTGTACATCTTGAGTTCCTTCAGAAGCGTCTTGTATGCCCCGGCAATGTCATCCTCCTCGCAACTCACCATAAAGAGCAGCACGGAATTACGCTCTATGTGGCGCAGGAAACGTATCCCGATTCCCCTGCCCTCGTGCGCACCTTCTATGATGCCCGGAATGTCTGCCATCACGAAAGACTTGTCATCATAATATCTCACAATCCCGAGATTCGGTTCCAGTGTCGTGAATGCGTAGGATGCTATCTTCGGCTTGGCGGAAGTGATTGAACTCAACAGGGTGGATTTTCCAGCATTGGGAAATCCCACAAGTCCCACGTCTGCAAGCAGTTTCAGTTCCAGGATAAACCACCCTTCGACTCCATCCTCCCCGGGCTGGGCATACATCGGAGTCTGGTTGGTGGGGGTTTTGAAATGGTCGTTGCCCCAGCCGCCTTTCCCTCCCTTGCAGAGGATTCTCTCTTCATCCGGTTCCGTCAGTTCGAACAGGACCTCCCCCGTTTCCGCATCCTTCACAACCGTACCGAGCGGCACGTCCAGCACGATGTCGGTCCCGTTCCTGCCGTGCTGCAAAGCGGCCCCTCCCCTCTCTCCGTCATCCGCATGCACGTGCTTGCGGTACTTGAGATGAATCAAGGTCCAGAACTGCGGATTCGCCCTCAGTATGATGTGGCCGCCGCGCCCTCCGTCACCTCCGTCCGGTCCCCCTTTCGGAATATACTTGGCCCTGTGCAGATGCATGGAGCCCGCTCCCCCGTGCCCCGAGGCACAGAATATCTTTACATAATCTATGAAATTGCTGTCCGGCATATGTCAAATCTGGGATAGGGTCAGTTCTTCGCTGCCTTCGCCGGGTCCTTGAACATAACCATAAAGGCGAGGCTCACCACAAGGGCGTAGGCGGCGAAAATGTACCAGGCAGTGCTCCAGGAAGGGCTGGCCGCATTGAACACGACCCTGTCCATCACTTCACCTGCGGCAAGAGTGCCGATAGCGGCACCCAGACCGTTGGTCATCAGCATAAAGATGCCCTGGGCGCTGGACCTGATGTCCGGCGTGGTGTTCTGCTCCACGTAAAGCGAGCCGGAGATATTGAAGAAATCAAACGCCACACCATATACTATACAGGAAAGAATGAACAGTATGACTCCGGGCATAGCCGGATTGCCGAGCCCGAAGAAGCCGAAACGCAGCACCCAGGCGAACATTGCTATGAGCATTACTTTCTTAATGCCGAACTTCTTCATACAGACCGGAATGAGCAGGATGCACAGAGTCTCGGATATTTGTGATATTGAAATCAGCGCATTGGAATTCTTCACCGCAAAGGTGTCAGCGAAAGCAGGATTTTCCCCGAAAGAACCCAGAAACATATTGGCATAACCGTTGGTTATCTGAAGGGATGCGCCGAGCAGCATCGAGAAGATGAAGAATACTGCGAACTGCCCGTCCTTGAACAGGGAGAACGCCTTAAGGTTGAAAGCCTCCGCCAGAGTCTGCCGCCCTTCGCTCTTCTTGGTCTCACAGGCCGGCATCGTGAGGGCGTATACCGCCATCACAAGGCTTATCACGCCGGAGGAAATCAGTTGGGTATAGGAATCCTGCATCGCCACACCCCCAATCCTGACGAAATTGGTGGCAAGCATGCTGCATATGAAACCCACGGTGCCGAATACCCTGATGGGGGGAAAAGTCTTGACCGGGTCCTTCCCTTCCTTGGACAACGCATTGTAAGCCACGGAATTGGCAAGAGCGATGGTAGGCATAAAAAAGGCAATGCCGATGCTGTAGAGCAGGAACAGAGGGCCGAACTCCGGGATTCCCGCCATTTTGCAATAGAATCCGGCACCCGCCATAAAGATGCCGGCGAATCCGTGGCACAGGGCCAGAACCTTCTGGGCCTGAATGTGACGGTCTGCCAGAATGCCCATCAGCGTGGGCATAAAGATTGAGGCGATGCCCTGCATCGCAAAAAACCATTTGATCTGGCTCCCGAGACCTATACCGCCGAGATAACGTCCGATAGACGTGAGATATGCGCCCCAGGCCGCGAACTCAAGAAAGTTGAGAACAATTAGACGTAAGGCAATGTTGGATTTCTTCATATGACTTAATTATGTGTACAGGCACAAAAATACGCTTTTTTCATTATATTTGAAAGATGAAATTCACGAGAACATTCTCCGACCCCTCGTCTGCCGCAAGGTGCGGCGTGCTGGAAACCGGACACGGAACCATACAAACACCCATATTCATGCCCGTCGGGACGGTGGGCTCCGTAAAGGGCGTCTATCACCGCGACTTGAAGGAGGACATCGGGGCCGAGATTATCCTCGGCAACACATACCATCTGTACCTGCGCCCCGGGCTGGACGTGCTGAAGGCCGCAGGAGGCTTGCACAAGTTCGAGAACTGGGACAGGCCCATACTCACCGACAGCGGAGGATTCCAGGTGTTCAGCCTGACCGGCATCCGCAAACTGACTCCGGAAGGATGCACCTTCCAGAGCCACATAGACGGATCGAGACACACTTTCACTCCGGAGAACAACGTGGATACCCAACGCATCATCGGCGCCGACATAATGATGGCCCTGGACGAGTGCTGCCCCGGCGATGCCGACCATGACTACGCGGCCAAGTCACTGCAACTTACGAAAAACTGGCTGGAGCGCTATGCCAGGCGCTTTCACGAGACGGAGCCCCTCTACGATTACGAACAGACATTCTTCCCCATAATCCAGGGCTGCACCTACCGGGACCTCAGGACTGAGGCTCTCGAGCACGCCCTGCAGTTTGCCGATGCCGGAATCGCTATAGGCGGCCTGGCAGTGGGCGAACCCACGGAAAAAATGTATGAGATGCTGGAAGTCGTATGCCCCCAGTTGCCTGCCGACGGAATGGTGAGATACCTTATGGGTGTCGGCACTCCGGCCAACCTGCTCGAAGCTATATCACGGGGTGTCGATATGTTCGACTGCGTGATGCCGACCAGAAACGGCCGCAACGGAATGCTCTTCACCTGGAACGGAGTGATGAATATGCGCAACGCCAAGTGGGAGGAAGATTTCTCGGAACTTGACCCCAGCGGCACGTCCTTTGTCGACCATTGCTACACAAAGGCTTACCTGAGGCATCTTTTCATTTCCGGCGAAATGTTTGCGGCAATGATAGCCAGCGAGCACAATCTCGCCTTCTATCTGGATGTGGTGAGGCAGGCTCGGGCACACATAAAGGCAGGCGATTTTTCAAAATGGAAGGAGGAAACGGTTAAACGGATCACCGCCAGACTGTAACAACTATGGATTTGAGACCTAAAATACTTGACTGGTACATATCGCGGAAGTTCATTTTTACATTCTTCATCGCGCTCATCCTCATCATCGGCATCGTAATAATTTTCGACATATCGGAGAAAATCGATGATTTTGTAGAGAACGAGGCACCCCTGAACGAAATAGTTTTCACCTATTACCTCAATTTCGTGCCCAAATTCATCAATATGTTCTCTCCGCTGTTCGTGTTCATCACCGTGATTTTCTTCACGTCGAGACTGGCCGCGAACTCCGAAATCATAGCCATCCTGTCCGGAGGCATCAGTTACCACAGAATGATGGTGCCGTATCTCGCTTCCGCCACCCTCATCGCCCTGCTGTCGCTCGGCCTTAATCTCTACGTGATTCCCCGTTCCAACCTGAAAGTGGTGCAGTTCGAAGCCAAATATGTCAAGCTTCACAACGACTATAAACGCAGCAACATCCATTATCAGATTGCTCCCGGAGAATTCGTGTACGTGAATTCGTACCGCTCGTGGAGCAACACAGCGGAAAAAATAACCCTGGAGACCATAAGGGACAACAAACTGGTGAGCAAATTGAGTGCCGAGCTTGCAGTCTGGGACAGCACTTACGGCGGATGGCATATGAAGGACTACACCATACGCGAATACACCAACGGCCTGCAGGACAGGGTAAAGACGGGAGAGCAGCTGGACACCATAATCCCCCTGACGGTGACGGACTTCTATAGGAACGAAAAGACAGTGGAAACTCTCACCATAAAGCAACTGAACGAACTCATAGATACTCAGAACCTCAGAGGCGACGCCAACGTGATATATGCCCAGATTGAAAAGCACACCAGATATGCGCTGCCGTTCTCGGCTCTGATTCTGACCATTATCGGAGTGGCGCTGTCTTCGCGCAAGAAGCGGGGCGCAACCGGATGGAATATTGGCATCGGGATTGCCCTGGCCTTTTCGTACATACTCTTCCTCCGGTTCTCGCAGATGTTCGTGTTCACCGGGACCCTGTCGCCGGGCATCGCACTGTGGATTCCGAACCTGCTGTATTCCATCATCGCCGCCTTCCTCTACAGGATGGCACCCAAGTAGAAATATCAATACAATATGACAGTCAAAGTCGTTAACAAATCAGGTCAGGCTCTTCCCTACTATGCCACCGAACTTGCGGCCGGAATGGATGTCCGAGCCGCAATCAGCAATCCCATCGTGCTCAAACCTCTCGGCCGGGCTCTGGTTCCGACGGGGCTTTTCATTGAAATCCCGGCAGGATACGAAGTCCAGGTACGCCCCCGCAGCGGTCTTGCCGCCAAGAAAGGAATCACCGTATTGAACGCACCGGGCACCATAGATGCCGATTACAGGGGCGAAGTGTGTGTGATTCTTGTCAATCTTTCCGACGAAGAGTTCACCATCGAATCCGGAGAACGCATAGCCCAGCTGGTGTTGGCCAAACACGAGGTGATTGAGTGGGAGGAAGTCTCGGAATTGGCGGAGTCCGGCCGCGGGAAAGGCGGATTCGGCTCTACCGGAGCAAAATAAATCAACGCAATGATTGAGGAACTGTATTCAAAATATGTCGGCACGGGATATCGTGTCACAACAGACAGCCGTGCAATAAGCGGCGGAGAAATGTTTTTCGCCCTCCGGGGGGAGAATTTCGACGGCAACGACTACGCACTCAAAGCCATTGAAGCGGGTGCGGCCTGGGCTGTGGTGAACGGTGATGCCGGCCTGCCGGAAAATCCTAAGTTGATCAAGGTGGCAGACCCGTTCCGGGAATTGCAGGAACTGGCTGTTTATCACCGTCTTCACGTGCTGGGAGACAAGCGCCTGCCTGTCATAGGACTCACAGGCACCAACGGGAAGACCACAACCAAAGAGCTCATACGTGAAGTTCTGGCGGCCAAATACCGGGTGACAGCCACCGAAGGCAACCTGAACAATGACATAGGTGTGCCGCTGAGCATCCTGAAGATTACTCCCGAGACGGAAATCGCCGTAATCGAGATGGGAGCCAACCATCCAGACGACATCGCCAAGCTGGTGAAGGTAAGCCAGCCCGACTACGGACTCATCACCAACGTGGGAAAGGCGCACCTTCTGGGATTCGGCAGCTTCGAAGGAGTGAAGGCGGCCAAGGGGGAACTCTACAAATGGCTCGGAAGCCACAGGGGCTCAGTGATATTCCTCAATGAAGA
>JAKSKJ010000021.1 GCA_024401795.1 Bacteroidales bacterium
GTGTCCTTCTGCCCACGAGCCTGTAGAGTTTTTCGTCGAACTCGAAGAAATCCGAACGGATCTCGCGGAGCGGAACCATTCCCTCAATCTGAGTCGGCTCGATGGCAACGTACAGTCCCCATTCCGTCACGCCGGAAATATGACCGTCGAACTCCTGCCCTGTCTTGTCCATCATATATTCCACGAGCTTGTACTTCACGCTGGTGCGCTCCGCATCAGCCGCCACCTGCTCGCGCTGCGAGGCGTATGCACACTCCTCCTCATAATAATCCTTGTTCTGGCTGTCCTTGCCGGACAGGTACAGGGCCAGCAGCCTGTGCACCATCGTATCGGGGTAGCGGCGGATGGGAGAGGTGAAATGGGTGTAGTATCTGAATGCCAGTCCGTAGTGCCCTATGTTGTCCGTACTGTATTTGGCCTTGGCCATCGAACGGAGCGCAATGTCCTCGAAGGCCGCGAATTCGGGCTTCCCCTTCGACTTGTCCAGCAATTCCTGAATGATGCCGGAAACGGGCTTCCCTTCGCCGAACTTGCTCATCCTGTATCCGAATCCCTTGGAGAAACTGCGCAGATTTTCGAGCTTGGCAAGGTCCGGTTCGTCGTGGATACGATAGACGAAGGTCTTTCCCGCCTTCGCCACAAACTCTGCCACCGTCCTGTTGGCCAGCAGCATAAACTCCTCTATGAGCCAGTTGGCCTCCTTGGAGTACTTTTGATACACGTTGACCGGCTTGCCGTTGGCATCCACCTCCACTTTCATCTCGGGGCGGTCGAAGTTGATAGCCCCCGCCTTGAATCTTCTCTCCTTCATCTTCTCCGCCATTCCGTTCAGCGTCCGGATGGCTTCAATCAGTTCGGGGAAGCTGTTCCCTTCAGCGACGGGACTGCTGCCCTTGACGACCGGAATATAGGGGTAATGGCCGTCTGCGGGCCCAGTCCCGTCGCTTTCAATAATTTCCTGCGCCTGTTCGTAGTCAAGGCGGAAATCGGAGCGTATGGCGGTGCGCCCTATCCAGGACTTCAGCACCTTGGCTTCCGGAGTCATTTCAAATATGGTCGCAAAGCAGAGCTTGTCTTCTCCGGGGCGCAGCGAGCACAGTTTGTTGCACAACTTCTCCGGAAGCATCGGCACCGTCCTGTCCACAAGATAGACGGATGTGCCTCTGGCGCGCGCCTCCTTGTCCACGACGCTTCCCGGCTTCACGTACCACGACACGTCGGCAATGTGGACTCCCACTTCATAGTTGCCGTTGCTCAGTTTCCGGAATGAGAGGGCATCGTCGAAATCCTTGGCGTCGGCCGGGTCGATGGTGAAGGTGAAGACCTCGCGATAGTCCTTGCGCCCCTTCATATCGCTGTCCGTAATCTCCTCGGATATGCTGTCCGCGGCATTCTCCACTTCCTTCTCGAAACGGTAGGGAAGATTGAATTCCGTGAGTATGGCGTGCATCTCGGTGTCGTTGTCGCCAGGCTTTCCCAGCACATCGACTATGTGCCCCACCGGCGCGGGGTCACGCCTGTCCCATCTGTCAACCACCACCGCCACCTTCATTCCCGTTTCCGCCTTTCTGGCGAGTACGTCTTCTATGTCGAGGGCTATGTCGTAGGGCATCGATTTGCTCTGCATCAGCGCCCATGCCTGGGCTCCGACGAGGTGAAGGATTCCCACGAACGGCCTTCCGGAACGTTCCACTATCTCTACGACCTCACCTTCGCGCCTCCTGTTCCTGCCCTCCTCTCTGGTTACGGCCACACGTACCGTGTCGCCGTCAAGGGCATTCCGCGTCTTGGACGCCTTTACGAAAATGTCCTCGTCCTGACCTTCCACAATCACGAAGATAAATCCGTCCCGGGTCATCTGGACCCGTCCTACATATTGTTGCAGTATTTTCTTTCCATTGCCGCGCCTGCGTCTCTGTGACGGGGCTCTGTTATTTCTTTTCTTCATATTCTATCTGAATTTCTGATCCTCCTCGAGCATTCCGAGGTAGGAATAATAACGCTCCGGACTCACTTCGCCGCTTTCTATTGCGGCCTTGACGGCGCAGCCGGGTTCGTGAGTGTGCGTGCAGGGGGTGAAACGGCATCCGGCCGAGGCCCTGAGCATTTCCGGAAAATATTTGTAAATCTCCTCCTTTTCGAGGTCAACCAGCCCGAAGCCGCGGAGCCCCGGAGTGTCGATGATGTAACCGCCGGAGGAAAGACGGTACATCTCATACAGCGAAGTGGTGTGCCTGCCCTGAAGGTGAGCTTCGGAAATGGCCCCCGTCCTGGGGTTCAGGCCCGGGTCAAGCGCCTTGATGATGGAGGACTTGCCGACTCCCGATTCTCCCGACAGCAGGTTCACGCCTCCCCTGCACAGTCCCCTCAGTTCATCAATTCCCTCACCCGTTACGGCAGATGTCTCCAGCACCCTGTAACCCGCGCCGCGATATACCGAGAGAAAGTGCTCCACGTTCTCCGGGGCCTCCGCCCTGTACATATCGAGCTTGTTGAGTATGATGACGGGCTCCACGCCATACACTCCGCAGGTCACGAGAAGACGGTCCAGGAACGGCAGCTTTATCTCCGGGAAGAAGAGGGTGACCACCAGAAGCGCCCTGTCCAGATTGGCCGCAATCACGTGGGACTGGCGGCTCAGATTGGTGGAACGGCGGATAAGGTAATTGCGGCGCTCCAGAATGTCTGTGATGACGGCGGTCTTCCCGTCATCGCGGATTTCGAAGCGCACCCTGTCTCCCACGGCCACGGGATTGGTGGCTGTGCCCGCCTCAAGCCTTGTCCTCCCCCTGAGGACGGCCGGGAACGGCCTCCATTCCGGCAGTTCGCTCAGCAGGAAATGGCTGCCCGCGTTCTTTACCACTGTTGCTTCTCCTGTCATTGCTACAAAGATAAGTTTTTATGACTATATTTGTAAGACTGGTAAAGTGTTTTTTTTGGTATGATGACAGAAGCAAAGATAGATGCCGTTGTTTCGGGCCTGTTCGAAGGGATAGAATTCCCTTCCGAGCCTGCGGGCCTGTACGAGCCCTTGCGCTATATGATACGGATTGGCGGCAAGCGGATCAGACCGAGGCTGTGCCTGACCGCATACTCCCTGTACAGGGACGACATTTCCGAAGAGATTCTGGAACCTGCCGCCGGGCTTGAAGTGTTCCACACTTTTACGCTGATGCACGACGACATTATGGACTGCTCGCCGCTTCGCCGGGGAATGCCCACGGTATGGAAGAAGTGGAACAACGATACGGCAATCCTGTCCGGAGACGTGATGCTGATAGATGCGTACAAGAGGATGGGGAAGGCTCCGGCCGGCGTGGCCGAGGCGGTTATGGACCTGTTTTCGAGAACTGCCGCAGAGGTTTGCGAGGGCCAGCAGTACGATATGGAATTCGAAAACGTGCCAGAGGTGCCGATGCGGGAATACGAAAAGATGATAGGGCTCAAGACTGCTGTCCTTCTGGCCTGTTCGGCCGGGATAGGAGCCATTATCGGAGGTGCGCCGGAAGAGGATTGCAAGACTCTGTACCGTTACGGTTACGAACTCGGAATGGCTTTCCAGGTGGCCGACGACTATCTCGATGCGTTCGGCGACAGCCAGGTGTTCGGCAAGCCGATAGGCGGCGACATAGTTGAGAACAAGAAGAGCTGGCTGATGCTCAGGGCTCTGGAGAAGATTGACGACAAGAAGAGGCTTTTCGGCCTTATGGCGCTTCCCGTTGACACACAGGAGCATCGTGACGAAAAAATAGCGAAGGTCAAGGAGGTTTATGAGGAACTCGGCGTTGCTGAAGATGCAAGGGCGGAGGTGGTGAGATTCTCATCCCTCGCCACGGATGCCATTAAGGACCTGCATCTCGGGCAGTTGCGCGGGGAAATGCTGTTCCGCTTTGCAGACAAGTTGGTGGGCCGTGCAAAATAAGGAATTGGAAATAATGGCGCCGGCAGGCAATTTCGAATGTCTGCGGGCCGCAATACAGGGAGGTGCCGATTCCGTCTATTTCGGAGTCGGGCGTCTCAATATGAGAAGCCATTCGGCGAACAACTTCCAGCCGGAGAATCTTGCCGAGGTCGTGAGGATCTGCCGTGAGCACGGAGTCAAAAGTTACCTCACTCTCAACATAGTGCTCTACCAGCAGGACCTCGCTCCGATGCGGGAAGCCCTCGATGCCGCAAAGGCCGCGGGCGTGACTGCCATCATCGCCTCCGACATCGCGGCCATCCGCTACTGCCGCAGCATAGGCCTGGAGGTGCACATCTCCACCCAGCTCAGCATCTCCAACATTGAGGCCCTGCGTTTCTATGCGCAGTTCGCGGACGTGGTGGTGCTTGCGAGGGAACTCACCCTCGACCAGGTGCGTGAGATTTACGAAGCCATCGAAAAGGAGGGGATTACGGGCCCTTCCGGCGAATTGGTGAGGATAGAGATGTTCGCCCACGGAGCGCTCTGCATGGCCGTCAGCGGCAAGTGCTACCTGAGCCTCCACGCCTACGGCTCATCGGCCAACAGGGGCGAATGCTACCAGATATGCAGGCGCGGATATGAAGTGACCGACCTTGAAACCGGTTACAAGCTGGAAGTGGACAACAAATACATAATGTCCCCCAAAGACTTGTGCACCATAGAATTCATGGACAGGATAATTGATGCCGGAGTAAGGGTGTTCAAGATTGAGGGACGTGCCAGAAGCGCCGAATACGTGAAGCGCTGCGCTTCGTGTTACCGCCGGGCCGCGGATGCCGTATGTGCGGGGACCTACACGCCCGAACTGGCGGCATCGCTGAAGTCGGAACTAGCCGAAGTGTTCAACAGGGGCTTCTGGGACGGATATTACCAGGGGGCGTATCTCGGGCAGTGGAGCGACGTTTACGGCTCCCAGGCCACACGCCGGAAGGTTTATTGCGGCAAGGTGAGCAACTGGTTTGACAGGATAGGCGTTGCGGAAATCACTGTGGAAGCCACGGATCTGCAGCTCGGTGATGAACTTATGGCCATAGGCTCCACCACGGGTGTTGTGGAATTCAAGGTTGAGGATTTGCGTGTCAACTTTCAGCCGGCCGGGAGGGCCGGAAAGGGTGTGAGGTGCTCTGTCGCGGTGCCTCAGCGCCTCCGCAGGGGCGACAAGGTCTTCATTTGGAAAGAAGTATGAAAAAGATTCTGACAACAATGGCGCTGAGCCTTCTTGCCGTATGCGCTGCGGCTCAGTCGAAAAGTTACAATCTGGCGAGGTGGATTGAGATTCACAGTGCCGTCCTGAAGGAATTGAACCGTTCCTACGTGGATTCGCTTCCCGTGGACAGGATGGAGAGGGCGGGTCTGGATGCGATGCTTGCCAAACTGGATCCCTATACCGTTTATATCCCGCAGGAGGAGAACGAGGATTTGCAGATGATGATAAGCAAGACATACGGGGGAATCGGGGCGCTCATATACAAGACCGGCAAGGATGCCGACCTTTTCATCAATGAGCCTTATGCCGGCTCGCCCGCCGCGAGGAACGGCCTTCAGTGCGGAGACAGGATACTTGAGATAGACGGGATGTCCGTCTATGGACTTGATTCCAAGGGATGCAGCGACAGAATGAAAGGCAAGCCCGGGACGGAACTCTCGCTCAAGGTCAAGAAGGTCCGCAGCGATGAAGTGAAGGATATCAGGATTGTCCGGGAGCGCATCAGGATTCCCGACGTCGAATATTACGGAATGCTGGACGACACTACCGGCTATCTTGTGCTCGGCGGCTTTACCGATGGGGTGGCCTCGGAGATCCGCTCCGCTGTGCAGAAGTTGAAGAGTGAAAACGGAATGAAGCGTTTCGTGCTCGATTTGCGCGGCAACGGCGGAGGTCTTATGAACGAGGCCGTCGATCTGGTGTCCATCTTCGTGCCCAAAGGCTCGCTCGTGGTTTCATCCAAAGGAAACGAAGCGGGCGAAAACCGGGAATACAGGACTGTGAAAGAGCCGGTTGACCTCACCATCCCCGTGATTGTGCTTGTCGATTCGGGCTCCGCATCCGCATCGGAGATAGTGTCGGGAGCTCTGCAGGACCTCGACAGGGCCACGATTATGGGAGGCAGGACCTACGGAAAAGGTCTGGTCCAGAATATCAGGCCATTGCCTTACGGCGGCCAGATGAAGGTCACGGTCGCCAAATACTACACTCCCAGCGGGCGTTGTGTGCAGGCCATAGATTATGCCCACAGGAACGAGGACGGGAGCGTCGGCAACATCCCCGACAGCCTCAGGCACGAATTCCGGACTGCTCACGGCCGCATAGTCAAGGACGGTGGAGGTGTGACGCCCGACGTGGAACTGGAGTTCAAGGACTACAGCCGTCTGACATATTCCGTCGTCCTGGGAGGAATAGTTGAGCAGTATGTGATGGACTATGTGAGCCGGCACGAATCCATTCCGGATGTCGATGATTTCCACTTCACCGAATATGAGGATTTCATAGAGTTTGCCAGGACCAAGGACTTCGACTACCGTTCTTCCGCCATGACCTATTTCGACCAGATGAAGAAGGAACTACGGAAAGACGGCATAGACAACACTATGTCGGAGGAACTCGATGCCCTGGAAAAGGCGATGAATATGGATAAGGAGAAGGTGCTGCGCCTGAAGCGTGACGAGATTGTTCCTTTCATAGAAGAGGAGATAGCCGTGCGCTATTACTTCCAGCAGGCCGGCATCAGAATACGCATCCGTTATGACGAACAGCTGAAGAAGGCGTTGGAGAGCCCTATGGTTAATTTATGAAGATAGTTTTTGCTACAGCCAACAAGGGGAAGATACGTGAAGCCTCGGAGATACTCGGACCGGGCTTCGAAGTGGTGAGCCCGGCAGACCTCGGCATTTTCGATGATATCGAGGAAACCGGCTCCACTTTCAGGGAGAACTCTCTTATAAAGGCCGAATACATCAGCCGGAAGACGGGGCTTGACTGCTTCGCGGATGACAGCGGTCTGTGCGTGGATGCACTTGGAGGCGCTCCCGGAGTACACTCGGCCAGGTATGCCACCGACGGCCACGACTTCGAGGCCAACATCGCCAAACTGCTTGCCGAACTCGGTGACAATCAGCAGCGCAAGGCCCGCTTCCGTTGCGTGGTCACGTTGCTTGTCGCAGGTGTCCCCCATTTCTTTGAAGGGACTTGCGAGGGAAGCATCGCCTTTTCGAAGGCCGGCTGCGGAGGTTTCGGATACGATCCGGTATTCATCCCCGATGCCTGGCCGGACAGAACGCTCGCCGAACTGTCCCCCGACGACAAGAATGCAATTTCCCACAGGGGGCAGGCGCTCAGGCTTATGTCCGCGTGGCTTAGCGACAAATCAAGATGAACTTCTCTTCTCGGCTGATAATCCTCAATGCGACCAAGGTCGGCGAGAACTCGCTGGTCATCCATACCCTTGGCCCGGTGTTCGGCCGACGCAGTTTCATCACGGCTGTGGGCCGGAAGACTTCGATGGCGCTTTTCCTGCCGCTGAACGTACTGGATGCCGAGGTTGTGGAGAATCCCAAGTCGGACCTCTGGCGCGTGAGGAATCTGAAGGCTCTGTATCCTCTGAACGGCATCCGGGGCAATGTGTACAAGAACAGTATGACGCTTTTTATGAGCGAGGTGCTGTACCGGGCGGTAAAAGACGGATGCGACGAAGACGGGCTCTATGAGTGGTGCGAGAAGAGCATCCTGACCCTCGACTCGCTTGAAGGGGACTTCGCCAACTATCACCTGAGATTTCTTATGGAATTCGCTTCCGTACTGGGCTTCTCTCCCGCCGTCGGGAATCTTCTGCCTTTTGCGGACGGCTGTCTGAAAGAACTCACGGACCTTCTGTCAGCCGACTTCCCCCGCTTTATGCTGTATCCGTTGAACGGGGAAGCGCGCAACGCCATAGCGGCCAGCCTCCTGAAATACATCGGCTATCACGCCGAGTCGTCCATGGATGTCCGTTCCCTGTCCGTACTTCGTGAACTGTATAAAAACTGATAACTTATGAAACTTAAACCGATTCTGATGTTTTTTGCGGCGGCCGTGCTGGCCTCCTGTTCCGATGAGTTGGAGTCCCGCGTTGAAAAGACGCTCCGCCGTATGACTCTGGAAGAAAAGATTGGCCAGATGATGCAGATAACCGTGGGTGTGATTACCTCCCCTGACGGGACGGAACTTACTCCTATGGCGGATACCGTGCTCTCCGTGTATAAGGTCGGTTCAATCCTGAACGTGCCGGGAGGGGAAGCCGCAACGCCGGAAGCGTACCGTTCCCTGATGAGAAAGATACAGGAGAAGTCACTTGCCGCCACGGGAATCCCCTGTCTGTACGGTCTGGACCAGATTCACGGGGCTTCCTATACAGTCGGAGCGACGTTCTTCCCTCAGGAGATAGGTCTGGGTGCCACCTTCAATGATGAATATGCCTATGCTATGGGCGACATCATGGCGTACGAGACCAGGGCCTGCAACGTGCCCTGGGTATTCTCTCCGGTGATGGATCTGGGCCGCAACCCCCTGTGGCCCCGTATGTGGGAGAGTTTCGGGGAGGATGTGCTGGTCAACAAAAGAATGGCGACGGCGGAAGTGCTCGGCCAGCAGGGCGACAATCCTGATGCCGTCGATGAATACCACGTGGGCTCCAGTCTGAAGCATTATATGGCATACGGCGTGCCCGTTTCCGGGCAGGACCGCACCCCTTCGTCCGTGACTGACAGGGAGATGATGGAAAAGTATTTCCAACCTTTCAAATCCTGCGTTGAGGCCGGTGCTTTGAGCATTATGGTCAATTCTTCCATTAATGACGGCATACCTTTCCACGCCAACGGGAAATTCCTCACAGACTGGGTGAAGGAAGGCCTTGGCTGGGACGGCTTCTTCGTGACGGACTGGGCAGATGTGAGGAACCTTTTCGAGCGCGACCATATTGCCGCCAGCAACAAGGAGGCCGTATGCATCGCTGTGAATGCAGGCATCGATATGATTATGGAACCTTATGACGTGACTGTCTGCGACGAGATAAGGGAGCTTGTAAACGAAGGCAAGATAAAGAAGTCAAGGATAAATGATGCCGTCAGGCGCATCCTCCGGGCAAAATACCGTCTCGGCCTGTTCGACGATCCCTACGGTGAGAAAGGCGATTACGGCAGGTTTGCCTGTGACGGGTTCCGGACTGCGGCCTACAATGCGGCCCTGGAAAGCGAGGTGCTGCTCAAGAATGACGGCGGACTTCTTCCGTTGAAGAAATCGGACCGCATTCTTCTGGTGGGGCCGAACGCAAACTCGATGCGTACTCTCAACGGCGGATGGTCCTATACCTGGCAGGGAGACCTGACGGACGACGCCCGTTTCACTGCGCAGTACAATACAATCTATGAGGCTCTCTGCACAAAGTTCGACAATGTGACCTGGCTTCCCGTGCTTGAGTATGCCGGTGGCAGGGAGTGGCAGAAAGAGGAGAAGGCTGAAATAGGCAGGGCGATGATTGCGGCCGCCGTTTCGGACGTTGTGGTGATTTGCGTCGGGGAAAACACATATTGCGAGACTCCGGGCAACATCACCGACCTGAATCTCTCCGAGCAGCAGAAGAAACTCGTGAAATTCATGAAGGCGACGGGAAAGCCCGTGGTTCTTGTGCTCAACGAGGGACGTCCCCGTCTCGTTGGCGACATCGAGCCTCTTGCGGATGCCATCGTTGACATTCTTCTTCCCGGCAATTACGGTGGAGATGCTCTGGCGGCCCTGCTCTGCGGCGAAGAGAACTTCAGCGGCAGGCTTCCTTTCACCTATCCCAAATTTTCCGGCCGGTTCTCCACCTATGACTACAAGCTCTGCGAGAACAGGGCGACTATGGCCGGTGAGTATGACTACAATGCCGTTATGGACGTGCAGTGGCCTTTCGGCCACGGTCTGAGCTACACGCGTTTCGAGTATTCGGACATGAGGGTGGACAGGACCTCGTTCTCCCGCGGCGACGTGATAAATGTGAGTGTGGATGTGAAGAACTGCGGAAACGTGGCCGGAAAGGAGTCCGTGCTTCTTTTCAGCAGCGACGTCTATGCTTCCGTCACTCCCGAGGTGCGCCGCCTGAGGGATTATGCCAAAGTGGAGATTGAACCCGGCCGGACTGCCACTGTGACCTTCGCCCTCCGCGCGGAAGACCTTGCCTTCGTCGGACACGACCTCAAATGGCATTTGGAGGAAGGTGAGTTCCTTTTGTCAGCCGGCAATTGCAGCGTCACCATAAATTGTACGGAAACGGAGGTCTTTTAGGGTATGTGGATTTGGATGGCTCTTGGCTCGGCCGTACTGCTCGGCCTGTACGACGTTTCGAAGAAGATTGCTCTTTCGAAGAATACCGTGCTGAACGTACTTCTGGTGGCTACGGGCCTGTCGGCATTGTTCCTGTCTCCGTTGCTGTTCGTGTACAAGGGCGGCACGGAAGACCATCTCCGCCTGCTTCTGAAAGCTGTGCTGGTATCATCTTCCTGGATATCCGGAATGATGGCGCTCAAGAAGCTGCCGCTCACCGTTGTCAGCACCCTCAAGGCTTCCAGACCTTTCTTCGTGGTGCTGTTCTCCATTCTCCTTTTCGGCGAGCAGCTTAACTTGTGGCAATGGGGAGGCGTTGTGTTCGCGCTCACCGCCGTCGTGCTGTTGTCGCGCACCGGAGAGTCCGAGGGCATAGATTTTTTGAGGAACAGGGGAATCTGGGCGATGGCCGTGTCGATTCTGACCGGAGTTGCCAGCGCTTTGTACGACAAACACATATTGCAGGATATGGAGCCCCTTTTCGTGCAGAGTTGGACGAACGTCTATATCACGGCCATCCTGGCCCTGTGCGTGGCCTTCGGCAGCCGTGTGGCCCCGGACGACGCCAGGCCGTTCAGATGGGATTGGATGATGGTTGTGATTGCGCTGCTCATCACTGCGGCGGACGCTCTGTACTTTTTTGCCGTCAAGCAGGACGGGGCGCTGCTGTCCGTCATTTCACTTGCCAGGCGCAGTTCCGTGGTTGTGACTTTTGCAATCGGCGCCATCTTTTTCAAGGAGAAAAACATACGTTCCAAGGCCGTGGCCCTTTCCGTCCTGATGGTCGGGATGGTGCTGCTCCTGATAGGTTCCTGATACTATGGATGAATTCATAAGAATACGCGGAGCCGGCGCTCACAATCTCCGGAATGTGGATGTGGACATTCCGAGGGGCAGATTCACCGTCATCACCGGAGTGAGCGGCAGCGGCAAGTCCTCGCTGGCTTTCGACACCATTTATGCCGAGGGGCAGAGGCGCTATATGAACACTCTGTCGCCCTACGCCAAACATTTTATGGGGGTTCTGGAGAAGCCGGAAGTTGAGAAAATAGACGGACTGAGCCCCATAATAGCCATACAGCAGAAGACCACAGGCGGCAACCCGCGCTCGACGGTGGGCACCATCACGGAGATTTCAGATTTTCTCAGACTCCTGTACTCACGTGCCTCCACTGCCTATTCGCCCGTTTCCGGGAAGGAGATGATACGCTACACCGATGCGCAGATTGTGGATCTCATAATGAAGGAATACTCCGGGCAGAAATGCATTCTGCTTTCACCTCTGGTACGGGGGCGCAAGGGTCATTACCGCGAACTTTTCGACTCCCTTCGCAGGAAAGGGTACGTGCAGGTGCGCATAGACGGTGAGATTCAGGACCTCAATGACGTTGAGGCCGTGGACCGTTACAAAGCGCATTTCATAGAACTCGTGGTGGACAAGCTGAAACCGGAGGAGGGCGACGAAAAGCGTATCGGCAGTTCCGTGATGACGGCTCTGGGGATAGGGAAGGGCTCCGTGGCCATACTGCTCGACGGGAAGGTCCGGCATTTCTCGAAGCATCTCATAGACCCCGAGAGCGGTGTGTCGCTTCAGGAACCGGCACCCCATACTTTCTCTTTCAATTCTCCGGAAGGGTACTGCCCTCATTGCAAGGGACTCGGAACCATCGTGGACGTCAACATTGAAACAATCATCCCGGACCGTTCCGTCTCCGTGGCGGACGGCGGAATCGTGCCACTCGGCAAGGCGAGGGACAACCGCAAGTTCGAGACGGTGCGTTCAATGGCCCGCAAGCACGGTTTCTCCCTGTACGACCCCATCGATGCTCTCCCGGACGAGGCGGTGACTCTGCTCGTCTATGGTTCCGACGAATTCTTCCGTGTCGGGGAGGGGAACCTTTCCGAGATGGTCAACTGGCCCGGCGTTGTGGACGACATAGAAGACAAGATTGTGTGCCCCGTATGCCACGGCACCCGATTGAAGGAAGAGACCAACTGCTTCAGGATAGACGGACGGACGATAGCAGAGGTGTCCTCGATGGAACTCTCCGAACTCAAGCTTTGGCTGGATACCCTTCCTTCCAAACTAAAGGGCCGGGCCTCCGCCGTAGCGGGGGACATTCTCAAGGAACTGTCCGACAGGGTACAGTTCCTCCTCGACGTGGGACTCGACTATCTGTCTCTGGACAGGGCGACGGCCAGCCTTTCCGGAGGGGAGAGCCAGCGGATCCGCCTGGCCACTCAGATCGGCTCCAAACTCGTGAATGTGATATATATTCTGGACGAGCCCAGCATCGGCCTTCATCAGAGGGACAACAGGAAGCTTCTGGCATCCCTGAAGAAGTTGCGTGACGAAGGCAATACGGTGGTGGTCGTGGAGCACGATACGGAGACGATGAAGGCGGCGGACTGGATTGTGGACGTGGGGCCCGGAGCCGGCGAGCTCGGCGGCCGTATCTGCTATTCCGGTCCGGCAGACAAGTTCTGGAAGGATGGGTTGTTCGGACAGGGGACGTCGGCACCGGCCACCGGAAACGATGGCGAATGGCGGCCTTGCGCCGAC
>JAKSKJ010000022.1 GCA_024401795.1 Bacteroidales bacterium
ACCAATTAAAATGTTAATCCTACAAATTTACTCAAATTTTACGACTATACAAAAAATGGTCCTTGCGGACCATTTTCGTGGAGATGGCGGGATTCGAACCCGCGTCCAAACAACGCCCCGAAGAGCTTTCTACACGCTTATTCTTCCTTTGGTTGTCGGATCGGAGACGCCGGAAGACGGGCTGACTCCTCACTTATCCTCTGAATCTTGGCGTGACATAGAGGCGTCCTTCACGTGCATCCGGTTTGAATGATACCCCAGAATCAGCGCATAACCGGCATAAAGTCTGTGGGATACTCGTCGGAACCGCAGCCTTGGCGGCTCTGATTAAGCGAATCGACTTGGTCGATTAGGCAGCGAGTGCGTAGTTGTTGTTGCCAACTGAATTTGTTGAAGACTGAGATTAACGGGAGGGCCTTCGACTCCCGGCGTGCTTACTTCCCGTGATCATTGCTGTCAAAACCAGAACATCCCCAGGATTGCGACTGCAAATATAGCAAATTCCGGGCCGTTGAAAGAAAAAAACGGATTATTTCATACGCCCTGTCAGCTTCACCTCATACAGGCGCGGCCAATACTTCCCTGTCAGAAAGATTCTGCCATCGTGGCAGGCTATGCCGTTGAGCACATCCGTAGATGGCCTGCGCAGTTTCTCCGGCAGAAGGCCCTCACAATTCACGACAGCCTCCACCTCCCCGCTCTCCGGATTGATTATCATAATCACGTCCGTCATATACACGTTTGCCCAGATTTTCCCGTCAATCCATTCCAATTCGTTCAGATAGCGCACCGGACGGCCGTTCATCTTCACGTCCACGCTGCGCTCCAGCACGAATTCGGGGGAAAGGAAATACAGTCTGGACGACCCGTCGGACGCAATGAGACTCTTCCCGTCCGTGGTCAGTCCCCATCCCTCACGGGGGTAAGAATAGGTCTTTTTATACTTGAGGTCCGAAGCCCCATAGACGAAGGCCACCTTGTTGGTCCAGGTCAGAATGTACAGATTGCCATTCAGCATCACGCTTCCTTCCGCAAAGTATTTTCCCGCGAATTTCAGGCTGCGGACTGATTTACCCGTAATCAAATCCACCTTACGGAAGGTCGATTCGCCATACTGCCCCGTACTTTCATACAACTGGCCTCCATCAAAAAACAGTCCCTGCGTATATGCACCCGCATCGTGAGGATATTCCTTCACAACCTGCACCCCATACTGCTCCGGAGCCTTCGCAACGCCATTTGCGGCGGCGAGAGCAAGCAAAACGGCAAGAACCGGAAGACGTTTCATAATGACCGTTATTCCGCCTCGTATCCGAGGGCTATCACACAGAGAGGCCTCATATTTTCCTTGATGCCGAGAAGTTCGCGCAGATATTGCTCCGCCGTTCCCTTGGACGGATCCGCCTTCACCTGCGGTCTCCCGTTAACGTGCACCCAACAGGCGCCCAAGCCCTTGTCTGCGGCTGACAGCAGAATGTACGTGGCGCTTATCGCGGCATTGTCCACCCACAGGTCAGTGGCCTCGGTATCTCCCAGCACCACAATGGCAGCGGCAGCCCCGGCCAGAAGCCTGGAGCCGCTGTCCCTCATAGCGGAGACAGCCTCAAGCACGGACTTGTCCTCGATTATCATAAAGCCCGAACTTTTGGAGTTATGGGAAGACGGTGCGTAGGACGCCTCTTCGACAATTTCATCTATGAGAGCCCTGTCAACCGGCTCATCCTTGAACTTGCGCACACTGTGGCGCGCTTTCAACACTTCCTTGAATTCCATATCATTGAAAATTATGCGTGAAGATACTCATTTATCGGCAAAACGGCAAAATCAGAACTCGTAAGCCAGACGGCACATTGCATTTATCGTGGCCTGAGGATAAACTCCCGACGCAGTGGCGTAGGAATAGTACTTATGATTGAACAGATTGTCCACATACCCCCCGATGGAGAGTCCGGGCACGAAAATGAAATTATGTTTCAACGACAGGTCAAACACGCAATAAGCCGGGATTTTTTGCGCCGGATCGGACGAATTGTCCCAATACTGGTCGCCCACGAGCTTGCCTCCGAAAACGAGCGTGCCGCCGGGCCAGAGGTACTGGGTCCAGCGGAGCATTCCCACAACGGTCGGGCTCAGGGCGATGTTGCCGCCTCCCCTGATTCTGTTGCCGCTCACACTTATATTTCCTTCCACCTTGAAAATCCGGATATCCACCTCACCCGACAGTTCCACTCCCCTTCTGAACGCTTTTCCAACATTTTCCTTCACCGCATATCCTCCGGCATTCAGACGTCCTGTCTCCACCAGCATATCGAAATACTCCATCGCGAATACGGTGGCAGAGCTCTTGAAAACCGCCCCGTCAAATCTGTGTCCCAGTTCGAAATCCAGCATCTTTTCCGGTTTGACCCCAGCAAAAGCCTGAATGTCGGCACGTCCGGGCTCCCTATGGCCATAGGCTGCGGAAAAGAACAAACTGCTTTTCCCGGACATCCTTATGTTTGCGCCCACCCTCGGATTGACAAAAATATCCGCTCCCTCATAGGCCAGAACCTGCCCGTATTCGTCCGGGCCGTTCATTTCGTGCCTGAGGGTTCTCAACTGAACGTCGGCATACAGGCCCGAGCCCTTCAGATACCAGGGAGACCACTCGGCGCGCAACCAGAAATCCGCCTCGCGCTTCAGCGAATTATTGGAATACAAATCTGAGGAAAGACCGTCCAGACGGCCGTAATGGCTTCCCCTGTAGTCCGAAAGATACACTCCTCCCGATGTTGAAAGCGCCCTGTTGTGGTACTTCAGTTCACCTCTGAGCACCAGCAGCCGGTTGTCTTGAATGTCTCTCCGGGGAGAGTATTCGAAATATCCGTAACCGTCGGTATAATTGAAAGTCAGGTCGCTGTCAAAATACTCCGAAAAACGGTGCCGCCAGTTCAGCTGCGCGTGCGTCTGGCGGTAGTTGTCGGTGTTTCCCTCCGCCGGGTTGTACCTCCTGTCCCACTCATACTGCTCCAGGGAAATGCCCTCCCAAGTGATGCCGGTGCGCTGTTTTCCGTGCAGAAAAGTCGCCTTCACCATATCCTTCGCCCCTTTCCAGCCGGCATTTGCGTACACCGAATAGACGTTTCCGAAAGCGCCTTTCCTATAACCGTCGGTGCTGTTGTAGGAGAATGCCGCCTCTGCGAAGAACCCGCTTTTCAAAACACCGGTCGCCACCCGGGCTACGGAAGTAAAGGTATTGAACGCTCCGTATGAAAGTGATGCGCCGCCGGACGGCTTCTCCCCGGGGTTTCCGGTCACCATATTCACAGCCGCTCCGAAAGCTCCGGGGCCACAGAGCGAAGTGCCGAGACCGCGCTGGATCTGCACGCTCCCCAGATAGTGCGCAAGCGAGGGGATGTTGGCCCAGAACACTTCCTGATCTTCCGCATCGTTGAGGGCTATCCCGTTCAGGCTCACGATGGTCTGCGAACCGGGCACGCCACGGATACGGAGGGAAGAATAGCCGATGCCGGTACCACCTTCATTGGTCGCCACGACGGAAGGCATCATCCCGAGGGTCATAGGAAGAGAATTGACAGGATTCGGGGCACGCAGCTCCTCCGCTTCCATCGTTACGTTCGGAACCGGTGTGTCTTTGCCCGCACGGGACGCTATTACTACGGTGCTGTCTATTTTGTCGGTAATTTCTGAAACGCCCGACAGCGCCGACATCAGCGCAAAAGCAAAAAGAATTTTCATTTCCTTACGACGGTATCAACCGTATCAAGTTCAAAGGGACTGTCTCAACCGGATCTCCGGTACCCCTAATTTCCTTGCAAATATACCAAATAAAATCTATCTTGCGTAAGATATGGGCAGAATTCACATACTATCCGCACTTGCCGCACTAATTATGGCGGCAGGACTGCACGCCGCCACGGCAGACTCGCTTTACCTCAATTTCCAAAACCCGTCCAAAGAATACTATCCCCGCGTCTGGTGGCACTGGATGCACGGGAACGTCACAAGGGACGGCATAAGGAAGGACCTGGAATGGATGGACCGTGCCGGGATAGCCGGCTTCCACCAGTTCAACGCCCAACTTGCACCCACGCACGTGATAGTTGACAGGCGCGTAGAGCTGTTCTCGCCGGAATGGGACGGGATGTTCGGTTACGCCCTCGACGTTGCGGATTCACTGGGACTTGAGGTCAGCATAGCAAGTTCGCCGGGCTGGAGCATCACCGGAGGCCCCTGGGTAACGATGGACGACGCCCAGAAGAAGCTCACCTGGCGCAGCCTGAAAGTCAGCGGAGGCAAGCGCATACGCGAGGCGCTGCCCGCTCCCTACGAATTCAGCGGCACTTTCCAGGACCAGCCGCTGTACCCCGATGATGTCTATAAGTTCAAATATTATAAGGACATAGCGGTACTGGCGGTAAGGACAGACGGGCTCACACCGGAAGACACGGTGGCCAAATGGAAAAACAAGGCCGGTTTCGAGGTGGACTACAGGATAACAAGCCACTCACCCGCCACCACCGCAAAGCACGCGGCCACGGAAGTGCTTGACATCAGCGACAAGGTGAAAGACGGGCGTCTCGACTGGAAGGCCCCGCGCGGGGAATGGACGGTTTTCCGCTTCGGCTACAACCTTCTGGGCAAGCAGAACGGCCCCGTGGAAAAGGCCGGAAAGGGATTGGAGGCCGACAAACTCAGCCGCGAGGCTATGGAGCGCTATTACAGAAACTATCTTTCCATTATGGACAAAGCCAGCGGGCACCGTCTCGGAAGCACCATAAAGTACCTGATGATAGACAGTTACGAAGCAGGCAAAGGCACCTGGACTCCGCTGATGCCGGAAGAGTTCAAGTCCCGGCGCGGTTATGACCTTATTCCCTGGCTCCCCGTCCTTGCCGGCATTCCCGTCGGCAGCGCCGGACAGAGCGACGATTTCCTGTTTGACTGGAGAAAGACGCTCGGGGAACTCATCACCGAAAACCACTATGACCTTGCCGGGGAAATACTCGCAGAATACGGAATGGGATTCCACTCCGAGTCACACGAGCAGGCATCGGCCTTCATCGGAGACGGTATGATGCCCAAACGCAAGGCATCCATCCCGATGGGAGCCATCTGGGTCAATTTCAACAACGGCTGGTATTCGTCCAACCCCACAGCGGAGGCCGACATTCACGAATCCGCCTCGGCAGCTCACATCTACGGCGGCAACGTCTGCGCGGCCGAGTCCTTCTCCGTCAACAGCAGACCCACCGTCAAAGGCCACTTCCCTGCCTATCAGTGCCATCCGGGCAACCTCAAACGGCTCGCCGATGCGGCTCTCGCATCCGGCCTCAACCGGTTCATAATGCACTGCTCACCGCACCAGCCGCGCGATGACAGATTCCCCGGTCTGGGGCTCGGCTCGTTCGGCAACTGGTTCAACAGGCACGACACCTGGGCTGAAGAAGCGCGGCCCTGGCACGACTACCTCGCCCGAAGCTGCTATATGCTCCAACAGGGGAAATACGTGGCCGACATAGCCTACCTCTACGGTGAAGACAGCAACATAACGGCACTCTTCCGCGAAGAGCGTGTTCCCGTACCGCAGGGATACAGCTTCGACTTCGTAAATGCGGACATCCTTCTCAACGTCCTGCGGCCCGTCAACGGACGGCTGGTGAGTCCCGGCGGCACCGAGTATCGTATCCTTATGACAGACAGCCGGATGGAGCCTATGACAGCGGAACTCGCAGGCAGGTTGGAAGAACTCCGGGCAGCCGGGATAACCATAGTGAGCGCAAATGACAGTTTCTGTTCCGACATCGAGCCGGACCTTATTGCCCGCACGAATGACGGCGGTCCCGCACCGGATTTCCGTTTTCTGCACAGGCATCTTCCCGACACGGACATTTATTTCGTCGCCAACATCAGCCCCGAGGGGCACTCTTTCGACATTTCGCTGCGCAGCACGGGAGGTGCCGTCAGTCTGTGGGATGCGGACGGGGGCAAAAGGCGGGCGCTTCACTCGGAAACCATCGGCGGCCGGACCGTCATTCATCTCGATATGACCGAAGACGACGCAAAATTCATCGTCATCGACCATAAGGGCGGAGCCTCCGTCCCGCAGAAAGAGGCATCACACAAAACGGAAAGACTGATTTCCGGACCTTGGACAGTCCGCTTCCAACCCGGGCGCGGCGCTCCGGAAAGCATTGTGCTTCCAGAACTCTCCCCTCTGAGCGGCCATCCTTCCGACAGCGTAAGGTTCTTTTCCGGAACGGCACGCTACAGTCTTGATTTCAATTGGGAAGGGACTGCCGGCGGAGCAGTGCTCGACCTCGGCAAAGTCTGTTGGATGGCGCACGTTTACCTCAACGGCGAAGACCTTGGCCTTGCCTGGCATTCCCCCTATCTGCGCGACACGGGTAAAGCCCTCAGGGAAGGCATCAACCATCTTGAAATCGCCGTAACGAACGTATGGGCGAACAGGATGATCGGGGATGCGGCCAAACCGCAGGCGGAACGTATAACCTACACCCCCTGGCAGTTCTACAAACCGGACTCCCCTCTCCCCGAATCCGGTCTCATCGGCCCCGTGAAAATTATTTTGCAGAATTGAAAAAGAATTGTACCTTTGCAATCCCAAAACGAGGGAGATTAGCTCAGTTGGTTCAGAGCGTCTGCCTTACAAGCAGAGGGTCGGCGGTTCGAATCCGTCATCTCCCACAAAGGCCGGTGATTTCAGATTGCCGGTTTTTTGTATCTATCATGCACACTATGAAAAAATTTTTGACATTGCTCGCCTTCGCGGCCATCGCCGCCTTCGCCTGTTCCGAGGCCGCGGCTGAAGATACGCTCAAAGACTTCACCATTGAAGTCAACTTCGTTTATCCCTCATCATTCCCATCCTACCCAAGTTCCGACGGATACACGCTCTCCGTCAGGGACAGCGTGGCAAGCGCGGACCTTCCTTTCGTGGGGAAATCGGACACTCCGGTCTTTTCCAGCGACGAAATAGGATACAATTTCAAGGATTGCCCCGTCAAACTCAAGATTAAAAAGAAGAAAGACAGAACCATCTACAAATTCAAGGCGAAATCCGGATTTGAAACCATTGACGTGACCGTGGAACTGTGGCCCGACGGAGCCGCGGACATCAGCTGCTACAGCCCTTCCAAATCGATAATGCGCTACAGGGGAGAATTGAGAGAAGCCTCCCCGGAAGAATAAGAAGCCGTTCAAACGGACGGAAAGAATGCAGAGATGCCTTGATTGACTCTGTCTGATAACGCTTCCGGCACGAATATCCGCAAAATTTTCAACTTATCAGGAATTTTCATAATTTTGTGAACATCGGGAAAATTATGGACGAAGTCAGGATTATCGAAATCAAGAAGAGCATCTTCGAAGACAATGACAGGGATGCCGACAGGCTCAGGAGCGAGCTGAAGGAGAAAGGAGTGTTTCTGCTGAATCTGATGTCGTCTCCGGGAAGCGGAAAGACGACCACCCTGATAAACGTCATCAATCTCCTGAAGGAGAATATCCGCATTGCCGTGATGGAAGCGGACATAGACAGCGACGTTGACGCAAGGAAGATAAAGGAGGCAACCGGCATCGAGACCATCCAGCTCCATACCGGAGGAATGTGTCATCTGGATGCCGAAATGACAAGGCAGGGGTTGGAGAACCTCAACCTGAAGGAAACCGACCTGGCAATTCTGGAGAATGTCGGGAATCTGGTATGTCCTGCCGAGTTTGACACGGGAAGTTGCTGCAACGTTATGATACTCAGCGTTCCGGAGGGCCACGACAAACCGTTGAAATACCCTCTGATGTTTTCCATATGCGACGTTGTGCTGATAAACAAAATCGACGTCGCCCCGTATTTTGACTTTGATATGGACGAATGCGTCCGCAACATACACTCCCGCAACCCCAAGGCTGAAGTGATGCCAATATGCGCCAGGACCGGCGAGGGCGTTCAGGCTTTCACGGACTGGCTGCTTACCGCAGTCAGCGAATGGAAAAACAACAAAACCAAATAACCGATTATGTCTTGCTTTGTAGTACCCCTGGCGCAGGCCGTCGCCACAACCATCTGTCGCAGAGTTGTCAAAGATTCAAATGCTTCGATATGGAAAGCGCAGCTTCCCGCACTTGAGAAGATGTTGTGGGGAGGTTCCCTCGTGCTGCTTGTCGACCATATCGCACACGGAGAACTGCTTGCCTTCAATCTGCAGGAAATGCTTACTGTAGGCATCCCGATGTCCGTTGTTGTCACCGCCGTATGGGCGATAATGGTCCTCGTCAAGTCTCCGTCGCCGAAGCGTCAGAGCCGCTGACCTCGATTTCCTTTATCTCCACTTCATTGCCCCGCAGAAGGTAAGTGTTCCCGCCCTTGCAAAAAGGGCAGGTTTTTCCGTGCTTGATGGTCTCGTATTCGCGTTTGCAGTCCTCACAGAACGTGACGGCCGGGGTCTTTACTATTTCCAGCTTGCTGTCGCGAAGCAGGTCTTCCTTCTTCACAGCCCAGTCCCAGCAATCGGTCAGGAGATACGGCACCACCGTGGACACCTCTCCGATGTTCATTACGACTTTGGAGACGTGTCCGCAATGGTTTTCCTCTGCAACTTTCTTTACATCCCTGATGATGTAGAAGACTATTCCAAGTTCGTGCATTTTTTCTTGTCCTCCCTTGCCCTGATCCTGATGGCCTTGCTGCGCTTGAAGATGTAAGGAAGTATGGCGCCGAACTTGTCTTCGGATAGAACAAGGTTGCTGGCTTCCGGCAAATCCCTGTGCAGGTGAATGGCATCGAACGCGCACTTGGTCGTGCAGACGCCGCAGCCTATGCACTTGTTCGGATCCACGACGGATGCTCCGCAGGACAGGCATCTGGACGTTTCGATTCTGACCTGTTCCTCGGTGAGCGTCTTGTGGTAGTCGCGGAAAGGATCCTTCTTCACCTCGACTCCGGCTTCCTGACGGGAAGAATTGTCGTAAGAGGGGACAACGATGTCCGACTTGTCGAGTTCGATGAAGTCACGGCGGTTACGGCCTATGGTCATATGACCGTGCTGGACGAATCTGTGCAGGGATTCAGCGGCTTCCTTGCCCGCCGCAATTGCATCGATTGCGAACTTGGGACCGGAATAGCAGTCTCCTCCAGCGAATATGTCTTCCTCGGCTGTCTGATACGTGAGTTTGTCTGCGACGGGATAGACTCCACGCGTGAACTCCACCTTTGTTCCCTTGAGCAGGTCGCCGAGCACAACCGTCTGTCCGATGGCGAAGATTATGGTCTGCGCATCCAAGGTCAACAGCTCCGATTCGTCATATTTCGGGGCGAAACGGTGGTCCTCATCAAACACGGACGTGCATTTCTTGAACACTATCTGACTTGCGGCCTTCTCTCCGGCAATCTCGCGGGGGCCCCATCCGCACTTGAACACTACTCCGTCTTCCGCAGCCTCACGTCTCTCCTCGGGAGATGCCGGCATAATGTCCTCCGTCTCCAAAGAAACCATCGTAACGCTGGAAGCTCCGCTTCTCCTTGCCACACGGGCGGCATCGATTGCCACGTTTCCGCCTCCCACTACAACGACGTCACCGCTCATCTTCACCTTGCCGGTATTGGCGGCGTGCAGGAAATCGATTGCCGTGGTCACGCCTTCAAGGGTCTCACCGGGCACACCGGGCAAACGGCCCGCACTGCACCCTATTGCAAGATAGAAGCCCTTGTATCCCTGTTCGCGCAACTGCGCAATGGTAATGTCCTTACCCACTTCCACGCCGGTCCGTATCTCGACGCCTATCTCCTTCATAATGTCGATTTCGGCGGCAATCACGTTCTTCTCCAACTTGAACGAGGGGATGCCGTAACGAAGCATTCCGCCGGGCTCTTCGTTCTTCTCGAACACTGTGGGATTGTATCCCATCGTGGCCAGGTAATATGCGCAGGACAGTCCGGCCGGGCCGCCGCCGATTATGGCAATCTTCTCTTTCCAACGGCCGCGGTTGGAGGCTATCACCGTCTGAGGGATAAAGCGGGTCTCAGCATTCAAATCCTGCTCCGCGATGAATTTCTTGACCGCATCTATGGCGATGGGCTTGTCTATCGTGCCGCGGGTGCAGGCATCCTCGCAGCGTCTGTTGCATATGCGTCCGCAGACTGCGGGGAAAGGATTTTCACGCTTGATGAGTTCCAGCGCCTCGGTGTACTTCCCTTCTGCGGCCTTCTTCAGATAGCCCTGCACCGGGATGTGCGCGGGACAGGCCGTCTTGCAGGGTGCCGTTCCGGTGGGATAGCAGTTTATGCGGTTCTTGTCGCGGTAATCCTCATCCCATTTGTGAACGCCCCACTTGTGGTCGTCAGGCAGTTCGTGCCTGGGATACTGTATTTCACCGCGGGAGGTGCACAATTTCTGACCGAGCTTGACCGCTCCGGCGGGGCAGTACTCCACGCAACGGCCGCAGGCCACGCATTTCTCCTTCTCCACCTCCGCAACGTAGGCGCTTCGTGAAAGATTGGGGGTATTGAACAGTTGGGACGTACGCAAAGCGTTGCATATCTTTACGTTGCAGTTGCATATCGCAAAGATTTTGCCCTCTCCGTCAATATTGGTTATCTGATGCACGTAGCCGTTGTCCTCCGCCCTCTTCAGAATCTCCATTGCCTCTTCGTAGGTAACGTCACGGCCACGGCCGGTTTCACGGCAATAGTCAGCCATATCGCCGACTGCGATGCACCAGTCGTGGAAGTCATCGGCGCAGCCTTCGTCAAGTTTCTTGCGTCCGTAGCGGCAGGAGCAGATGGATGCACCGATGTGCCCCTCGTAGCGCTTCAGCCAATATGAGATATGTTCTATGTCTATGGATTCGCTCTCCAATGAAATGGCCTTCTCCACCGGGATGACGTGCATTCCGATGCCTGCGCCTCCCAGAGGCACCATAGGAGTGATTTTCTCGAGAGGGAGGAAGGTCATCCGCTCGAAAAACATTGCGAGCTCGGGATGACGGTCCATCAGTTCCGTATTCATATTGGTATATTCCGCGGAACCCGGCACAAAAAGCGGAACCCAATACTCGCGGTCCTCCCTATTGTAGCTTGCCCCCTTTACAGGCCCATCCTTGGTGTATTTGTCGCCATAGTCATACTCCAGCATTCCGAAATATGCCAGTTTGTCAAGCAGTTCGTCAAATTCGGCATCCGTTTCCGTATAATGCTTTTTATGGTTCCACTCCACAAGCATCCTGTACGGACGATGCTCGCGCACCCTCATAAACTTCTTGGAAACCACGTCCAGAAGCAGGTCGAGCGCCGCTTCTCTGGTCACGGCATCCATCTCGTCTTCAAATATGCAGGCGAGACCCCAATATTCGGGATCATCCGTAGTTATGCCTTTTATCTTGCCCGGAACTCTGTCCGTAACCTTTCTGACGAATTTTAGAAGCTTCGCGTTGGGATTCTTGTCACCTTTATGAACAGGGACGAATTTGTTTGAAATCTCCGGCATATTTAATTATTATTTGTTATTTTTGGCAAATTAATAAAATTCTTTGTATTTTACAACGTTATTCATAACACATATCACTAACCAAATCCAAAATCATTATGTTGTTCCACCTTTATGGAGACTTCTCTCTGTACCAACTGCTCGGATGGGTGTTGGTATTCGTAGGACTCATTGTCACCAATGAGATTGCACGCCGCACAAAGGCCGGCGGTATTTTCTTCTTCCTTGCAGTGCCTCTTGCCCTGACGGCCTACTTCATCGCCATCGCCGTCGGCGCGGCCTGCGGAGCCGAATGGGCCCTTAACAATCCGACTCACGTCTATATGAACGGATGGTTCCATTACGCGAAACTTTATGCCGCAACCGCGGGATGTATCGGTTTTATGATGCTCAAATACAAATGGGGCATCGGAGCCAAGGAATGGTTCAAGCCCTTCCCCTTCATCATCGTGGGCCTCAACATCCTCATCGCCGTAGGTTCCGATTTCGAGTCGGCCATCAAGGGCGGATTTACCGGAGGATGGTGGTACTCAAGCGAAGGCGTGTGGCTCTACGGCGGATGGTGGAACTGGCTCAACGGTATCGCCGGCATCCTGAACATCCTCTGTATGACAGGCTGGTGGGGCATATACAGCTCGAAGGACAAGAACCATCAGGATATGCTCTGGCCCGATATGACTTTCGCCTTCATCATCGCTTACGACATCTGGAACTTCACCTATACATACCTCAACCTTCCCACTCACTCCTGGTATTGCGGTCTCGCCCTTCTTGCGGCTCCCACATTCGCGGCTATGCTGTGGAACAAGGGCGGATGGATCCAGAACCGCGCCAACACCCTGGCAATATGGTGTATGTTCGCCCAGGTTGTTCCCCTGTTCCAGGTGGGAACCAAGTTCTCAACCCTGCCTGTCATCTACGGCACGGAATACGCCCAGCACACAATGGCCATTGAACTTTCCAACCCCGCCGTCCAGCCGACGCTCGGCTCACCCGTCGCACAGGGAATTGTGGCCATACTCGCCATAGTCGCAAACGTTCTGGTTCTCGGCTTCATCATCAAACGCGCCAAAGCCCAGGGCATCAACCCTTACACCCACGAGGTATGGAAGGGCACTCCCGACTTCGAAGAGGCGATGGAACGTGCAGAAATTTAATGATTCGAACACACGGAAAAACAGCAGCCCGACGGG
>JAKSKJ010000023.1 GCA_024401795.1 Bacteroidales bacterium
TTTGCCCGGGCTTGATGAAACAGTATGGAATATGGAGAATTTCGATTATAATGAAACGCTCAGGCGGCTGGAACGCATTGCCGCGCTCGTGGAGGACCCGCAGACGGGCCTCGACGACATAGACAGGTATATCAGGGAGGCGGACACTCTGATTGAACAGTGCCGTGGATATCTTCGGACTGCAAGGGAAAGAACAGAAAAACTCGGTTGATATGAAAGTCGGAAAGATTTACGGGACGGACCCCTGGCTGGAGCCTTTCAAAGCTGCCATAGAAGCGCGTCACGCAAGAATCGCCGCCGAGAAGCGCAAACTCTTCGGCTCCGGGAGGATTTCGGACAAGGTGAACAACCACCTGTATTACGGACTGCATTTCCGGAATGGGGCCTGGGTATTCCGTGAATGGGCGCCCAACGCCACCAGAATATTCATCATAGGAGATTTCAACAATTGGAAGAGGACGGAAGCATATGCCCTCAAACCCGTCGGGGGCGGGAATTGGGAACTGGAACTGCCTTCCCTGTTCCTCCACCACGGAGATCTCTACAAACTGTGGATTGAATGGCCCGGAGGCGGGGCTGAGAGGCTTCCGTCCTATGCCACCAGAGTGGTTCAGGATCCGGAAACCAAGGTTTTCAGCGCTCAGGTGTGGAATCCCGAGCCGTATGAATGGAAGCATCGCAGGCCGGGGAAGCGCCCGCATCCTTTCATTTATGAGTGCCACATCGGAATGAGCTCCGAGGAGGAGAAGGTGGCGTCCTTCGAAGACTTCCGCAGGGATGTCCTTCCGAGGGTCAAGGCCCTCGGGTATGACGTGCTCCAGATTATGGCCCTACAGGAACATCCGTACTACGGGTCTTTCGGATATCAGGTGTCCAACTTCTTCGCCCTGAGTTCCCGCTTCGGAACGCCCGAAGAATTCAAGGCCCTGGTGGATGACGCGCATTCGAAGGGAATAGCGGTGATTATGGACATAGTACATTCCCATATGGTGAAGAACGAGAGTGAAGGGTTGAGCCGTTTTGACGGCAGGGAAGACCTCTATTTCTATAACGGTGAGCAGGGACATCATCCCGCCTGGGACAGCCGCTGCTTCGATTACGGCAAGGACGAGACCAAGTATTTCCTCCTGTCCAACTGCAAGTTCTGGATGGAGGAATATCATCTGGACGGATTCCGCTTCGACGGCGTGACTTCGATGCTGTACTGGGATCACGGTCTGGGCAGGGATTTCGGCAACTACGAACTTTACTTCAACCAGGGGGTTGACGAGAACGCCGTGACTTACCTGGCTCTCGCCAATATGCTCGTTCACGAGATTGATCCGAATGCGGTCGTGATAGCCGAGGACGTGAGCGGTATGCCGGGGCTGGCGGCACCTTTCGCCGCAGGAGGCGTGGGCTTCGACTTCAGGATGTCTATGGGCATTGCCGACCATTGGATAAAATGGATAAAGGAGAAGTCCGACGAACAGTGGAGTATGGGCGAAATGTGGTGGGAACTCACCAACAAGAGGGTGGAGGAGAGCACGGTCTCCTATGCGGAATGTCACGACCAGGCGCTGGTGGGCGACAAGACTATCATCTTCCGCCTGATAGACAAGGAGATGTACTGGTCGATGAACAAGGACTCCCGGAATCTGATTATAGATCGCGGCGTAGCCCTTCACAAACTGATAAGGCTGGTGACCGCCGCAACGGCCGCCGGAGGCTATCTCAACTTTATGGGGAACGAGTTCGGCCATCCCGAGTGGATTGATTTCCCGAGGGAGGGGAACGGCTGGTCATACAAATATGCGCGCAGGCAATGGAGTCTGGCCGACAACAATCTGCTGCGTTACGGGGCACTCCTCCGTTTCGACAGGGAAATGGTCCGCTATTTGAAGAAGGAAAAAGTGCTCTGTTCCCCTCCGGAACTGCTGCGTGCCGACGAAGAGAAGCAGGTCTTGATTTTCCGCAGGGAAAACACTATATTTGCGCTCAATTTCAACCCGGGTGCATCTTTCGACAATTATGGGTTCCCGGCCCCCGAAGGAAAGTACAGGAAAGTGTTCGATTCGGACGGAAAGGAGTTCGGAGGTTTCGGCCGGCTTGGGGCCGCAGAGGAACACGAGACCGTGTCAGATGAACACATTCTGTACCTGTATCTGCCAAGCAGATGCGCTTTGGTGCTGAAAAAAATATGAAATTGTTATGGCTTTTTTGAAATTCAACAAGTCCGAACTGGTGAATCTTTCCTATTCGCTCAAGAGGGAAATCCTCGGGGCGAACAAGACGGGCGCCTATTGCAACACGTCCATCGTGACCTGCAACACAAGACGTTATCACGGCCTCCTTGCCGTGACGCTCGACCGCTTCGGCGGGGACAAGTTCCTTCTTCTGTCCGCAGTCGATGAGACGCTGATTGTCAACGGAAAGCAGTTCAATCTGGGAATTCACTGCTATGGAGACATCTACGAGCCCAGGGGCCACAAGTATGTGGTGGATTTCTCCGCTGACCCTGTGCCGCAGATTACGTACAAGGTCGGGGAGATAGTGTTCAGAAAGAGCCTGCTTCTGGCTCAGGACAAGGACCAGGTGCTCGTGAAGTACGAACTGCTGGAGTCTCCGGCCGATGCCGTGCTGCAGTTGAGGCCGTTCCTGGCATTCCGCAACATTCACGCCCTCACTTGCCGGAACGATGAGGCGGACACCTCCTATTCCGAAGTGAAGAACGGCGTTTCGTTCAGGATGTATGCCAACTTCCCCGATCTCAACCTCCAGTTCAGCGACAAGTCCGCTAAGTTCAGATATGACCCCGTGTGGAACCTCAATATCACCTATTCCGATGAGTACCGCCGCGGATATGACTGCCGTGAGGATCTGTTCGTGCCCGGTTTCTTTGAAATGAAGCTCAAGGCATCCGGTTCCGTCATCCTTTCTGCATCTCTGATTGAGGAGGATCCCGCCGGTTTCAGGAAAAAGTTCTCCTCGTATCTGGCAGGGAAGATGAGCGTGACCTCGAATCACGAGCAGCTGTTGCGTTGCGCGGATCTCCTGATTACCAATCACAACGGGCGCAAGAAAATCAATGCGGGCTTCTCGTGGATGTACACCGGTCTGTTGAGGGAAACGCTACAGGCCCTTCCCGGACTCACGCTGTACGGTCTCAAGGACCCTTCCCAGTTTGAAGAGATCCTGGACAATCTGGTGGCTGACGAGCAGGACAGGCTGTTCCGCAGGACTACTCAGGTGGAGGCGCCGCTCTACCTTGCGAGCGTGCTGCAGGCATATATCGAATTCGGTGCTGACGAGAAGTCTGTCTGGAAGAAGTACGGCTCCGTCGTCAAAGGCATAATAGAGAGTTATCTTCCCGGCGAGCGGCGTGAGGTGTCGATGCAGCCCAACGGACTTCTTTGGGCCCAGTTGGATGGCGTGGCGTTGTCCTGGATGAACGCCTACATAAACGGGCGTGCCGTGACCGAACGTGCCGGATATCAGGTGGAGACCAATGCTTTCTGGTACAATTCCATCTGCTTTGCAATAGATATGGAAGCCAAATACGGCGGCAAACGCAGTGATTTCATCTCCAAGTGGACGGGGATACGCGACCTCGTGAAGGCCAACTATCAGTCCGTGTTCTGGAACGCAGGACAGGGCTGTCTGGCTGATTATGTGGACAACTCCGGCCAGAACAACGACGTGCGCCCGAATCAGCTGTATGCCGTATGGGTGAAGAATTCCCCTGTGGATGAGGAACTTGCCTCTTCGATTCTGAGGGTGATAGACAATGAACTCCTCACGGCGAGGGGCATCAGGACCCTGTCTCCCCGGGATGTCAAATACAAGGGTGTGTATGAGGGAACCCAGCTTGAGCGCGACCTTGCATATCATCAGGGATGCACGCGCCCCTTCCTTCTGGAACCCTATGTCGAAGTCTGCTTCCGCGTGAAGGGCCCCGCTTTCTGGAAGAAGGCGGAATGGCTCTGCGAGGGCTTCTACGAAGATCTCGGCAAACACGGAGTGGGAGCCTTCTCCGAACTTTACGACGGAGACCCTCCTCACGAACCGCACGGTGCCATTTCATCGGCCCTGAGCACCGCCGCATTGCTGTCTGTGGAATATTTAATGGAAAAATACAAAGAGGCGTAGAATTATGAAAGTTCTTATGTTCGGCTGGGAGTTTCCTCCCCATATTGCCGGAGGTCTTGGCACCGCCTGTGAAGGTATAGTGAAAGGCCTTGCCTACAATGGTGTGGAGACTCTTTTCGTGATGCCGTCGGCGAGCGGCGACGAGGATCAGTCAGCCACCACCATCATCAATGCAAGCGACATTGCCGTCAGCAACGTCAGCAGTACCGTTGATGAATTCCTGAACAAGGTGAAGTTCATCAACGTTGACTCCAGTATCGTTCCCTATGTGGATCCGGAAGAGTATTTCGAGGCCATAGAGAAGATGAAGAGGGAGCAGGCCCGCGAGGTGACTGTCGGCTTCGGCCAGAAGTTCAAATTTTCCGGGAAATACGGAGCGAATCTTCTCGAGGAAGTCAGCAGGTACGCCCAGGTGGGAGGTACCATCGCGATGCAGTATGACGGTCAGTTCGACGTCATACACGCTCACGACTGGCTCACCTATCTGGCCGGTATAGCGGCGAAGGAACTCAGCGGCAAACCGCTCGTCGTGCACGTGCACGCCACTTCCTTCGACCGGGGAACCGACGATATGGTGGACTCCAGGGTGTTTGCTATTGAGAAGCGCGGAATGGAGGCCGCCGACAGGGTGGTCACAGTGTCGGATCTTACCAGAAACATAGTGATCAACAAATACGGCATCGATCCGGCAAAGGTCGTCACGGTCCACAATGCCGTTGATTTCAGCGGGCGCGAGAATCTTCACGTGGAGCGCGGAGTCACGGACAAGGTCGTCACCTTCCTCGGCAGAATCACCTTCCAGAAGGGCCCCGAGTATTTCATAGAAGCTGCGGCAAAGGTTCTCAAGCGCACGAAGAACGTGCGTTTCGTGATGGCGGGAAGCGGAGATATGATGACACGCTCCATACGCCAGGTGGCCAGGCTTGGGATTTCAGACCGTTTCCACTTCACGGGATTCCTGCGCGGTCAGGAGGTGCAGAAGATGTTCGCGTTCTCCGACGTGTACATAATGCCTTCCGTGTCCGAGCCTTTCGGCATCTCTCCTCTGGAGGCGATGAGGTCCAACGTGCCGTCCATCATTTCCCATCAGTCCGGTGCCGCCGAGGTGCTGAAATATGCTCTCAAGGTGGATTTCTGGGACGTTGATGCCATGGCCGACGACATCTATGCCCTTCTGCAGTATCCCGCGCTGGCATCCTTCGCCACCAAGCAGGGCTTTGACGAGGTGAACGCCCTCAAGTGGAACGGCGCCACGGCCAAACTCAAGAAAGTTTATGAATCAGTAGTCAACAAATAATATGAAGAAGTCAATCTGTCTCTATTTTCAGGTGCATCAGCCCACGAGGCTTCGTCTGTACAGGTTTTTCGACATAGGCAAGGATTCCCATTACTACGATGACTTTGCCAACAGGACAATCCTCAAGAGGATAGCTCAGAAGTGCTATCTTCCGATGAATGAACTCCTCTTGCAGGAAATAAAAAGCCGGAAGGGAAAGTTCAGGCTTGCTTTCTCCATCTCCGGCTCCGCTCTCGAGCAGTTTGCCCGCTATACCCCTGAGGTTCTGGACAGTTTCAAGGCCCTCGCCGATACGGGTTGCGTCGAATTTCTGAGCGAGACATATTACCATTCCCTGGCGTCCCTCGGTGCTCCGGCCGAATTCGAGCATCAGGTGCTCAAGCACAAAGCCGCAATTCAGGAATATTTCGGTGTGACGCCCACGACATTCCGCAACACCGAGCTCATCTATTCCGACAGCATCGGCAAGCAGGTCTATGATATGGGCTTCAAGGCGATGCTCACGGAGGGTGCACGTCATATAATGGGTTGGAGAAGCCCCGATTTCGTATATAAATGTGACGCACAGCCCGGACTCAAGCTTCTGCTCCGCAACTATGGCCTCAGCGACGACATCGCATTCCGTTTCTCCGACAAGGGATGGAGCGGATGGCCCCTCACAGCAGACAGATTCGTTGAGTGGCTTGGGAGCGCTGAAGGGGATGTGACCAATCTGTTTATGGACTACGAGACGTTCGGCGAGCATCAGAGCGCCGAATCCGGCATATTCGAGTTTATGAAAGCCCTTCCCGCCGCTGTCCTCAAGACGAAGAAATTCGAGTTCGCCACTCCCTCCGAGGTTGCCGCGAAGCACGAAGCCGTTTCCGAATTGTCGGTGCCGCAGCCCATTTCGTGGGCGGATGAGGAGCGTGATATCACGGCCTGGCTCGGAAATGAACTTCAGCAGGATGCATACAACAAGCTTTACGGCCTTCAGGAGAAGCTTTCCATACTCAATGACCCCGTTCTCTGGGCGGATTACGGACATCTCCAGGCGAGCGACCATCTGTATTATATGTGTACGAAATTCTTCTCTGACGGCGAGATCCACAAGAGATTCAATCCGTACGATACCCCGTATGAGGCATTCATCAATTATATGAACGTCCTCAGCGATTTCATAATAAGAGTAAACAACGCAATAGCTGAAAAATAAACTTATGTATTTTAACGAATCTGCCGCTCCGTCGTGGAGCAGTGTAATGGTGACGCGTCATCTTCCGGAAGAACTTTCCGGATTGGAGAAACTTTGCAAGAATCTGTGGTGGTGCTGGAATGACAACGCGAAAGCCCTTTTCAAGACAGTGGATGCGGATTTGTGGCACAAGTCAGGCCACAATCCGATGGTAATATTGGACAAGGTGAGCCTCAAGAGGTACAAAGTTCTGGCCAAGGACCAGTCTTTCCTCAATTCTCTCGCCGATGTGATGCAGGAGTTTGACTCATATATGGCCCTCAAGGCCGAAAGGACATCTCCGTCCATCGGATACTTCTGTATGGAATATGGTCTTGATTCTTCCCTGAAGATATATTCCGGAGGCCTGGGAATCCTTGCCGGAGACTACCTCAAGGAGTCTTCCGATATGAACGTAAACCTCGTAGCCGTAGGCCTGTTCTACAGATACGGCTATTTTACCCAGAGGCTGACGCCCCAGGGGAATCAGGTGGCCGGGTATGATGCCCAGGATTTCATGAAGACACCCGCGGAGCCTGTGATAGGACCGGACGGTAACTGGATGACAGTGAAGATGGCAATGCCCGGAAGGGAGATGTATGCCCGTATATGGAAGGTCGCAGTGGGCCGCACGGACCTTTATCTGCTCGACACTGACTTTGAGGCCAACAGCCCCGAAGACCGTCAGGTCACGCATCAGCTTTACGGAGGTGACTGGGAGAACCGTCTCAAGCAGGAAATTCTCCTCGGCATCGGCGGTATGCGCGCACTCCGTGCCCTCGGCCTTAATCCGGACATCTATCATTACAACGAAGGGCACGCCGCTTTTGCCGGTCTGGAGAGACTCCGTGAATATATGCAAAACGGACATCTTTCCTTCAACGAAGCCATCGAGCTTGTGAGGGTTTCCGGCCTTTTCACGACCCATACTCCCGTTCCCGCCGGTCACGATGCTTTTGACGAGGGTCTTCTCGGCAAGTATCTCGGACATTATCCCAGCCGTTTCGGAATTGACTGGCGCACGATGATGAGCCTCGGCAAGATAAATCCCGACAATCACGACGAGAAATTCTCGATGAGCGTGCTTGCCGCCAATCTCAGCCAGAATGTGAACGGCGTTTCCAAACTGCACGGTGCAGTAAGTCAGGAGATATTCGCCGATATGTATCCGGGGTATCTTCCGGAGGAACTATATATCAGTTATGTCACCAATGGAGTGCACTACTCCACCTGGGGCTCCAACAGCATGAAACGCCTTCAGGCCAAGGTGTTCGGCGACAAGTTCCAGACGCACCATTACGACAAGTCCTGTTTCGACGGTATCTACAGGGTGTCGGGTCAGGATATCTGGGATGTGAGGATGTTCGTCAAGAAGGAGTTGGTGCGCTATGTGAACGAGCGTCTCAACGACCCCCAGATGAGCGCTCACTATACCCCGCGTCAGATTGTCACAATCAAGGATAACTTCAGTCCCGAAGTGCTCACGATAGGTTTCGCACGCCGTTTCGCCACTTACAAGAGGGCTATGCTTCTCTTCCGTGACCTCGACAGGCTTGATGCCATAGTCAACAATCCGGAGAGGCCGGTCCAGTTTGTCTTTGCCGGGAAAGCTCATCCCGCTGACGGAATGGGGCAGGACCTCATCAAGCAGATTGTCGAGATTTCCAAGCAGGAAAGATTCCTCGGCAAGATAATCTTCGTGCCCGGATACGACATTACGCTGGCCAAGAGGCTCGTTCAGGGTGTCGATGTGTGGCTCAACAACCCTACCCGCCCGCTCGAAGCTTCCGGTACTTCGGGGGAAAAGGCCGCGATGAACGGCGTAATGCACTTCTCCGTTATGGACGGATGGTGGGTGGAAGGATACAAGGAGGGAGCAGGCTGGGCCCTGCCTCTTGAAAACACCTATGATGACGTGGAGTACCAGAACGAACTGGATGCGGCGACGATATATGCAACCATCGAGAACGAGATTGCTCCCGCCTACTACAACGTGGAGAATGGCACCGGCCGTTCCGAGCAGTGGATAGGATATATCAAGAATACCATTGCGAAGGTAGCCAGCGAGTTCACCACCAACAGGATGCTTACGGACTACTGCGAGAAGTTCTACCTGCCGCAGTTCGAGCGCAGCAAACTTCTTTCGGCGGAAGACAACAAGGTTGCCCGCGAACTCGCCAACTGGAAGGATATGATTCACAAGGAGTGGCACAATATGCGTATCGTGTCCTACACCAGGCCCGATGCTTCATACGTGCTCAGCCAGAGCAACGAACTTCAAAGCGAGGTCGTCATCGATCTGGGACGTATCAAGGCGGAGGATATAGGAGTGGAGATGCTGTTCACGTCTTCCGACAAGAACGGCAAGCTGCATATCCAGGAAGTCTTTGAACTTGGTCTCGTTTCCTGCGAGAACGGTATCGCGACATACAGGGTATCCGTACTTCCTGAAAGAACGGGTATGTATCAGGTGGGTACCCGCATTTATCCCAAGAATCCGCTGTTGCCCCACAGGCAGGATTTCCCTCTGGTTAAATGGCTGTAGTCGCCACAGGTTTTTTTGACGGTGTCCATATAGGGCACAGGATGGTGATAGAGACACTCGTCCGGACTGCACGGGAGCGCGGCGAGGAGAGTGTCATCATCACTTTCTGGCCGCATCCGCGCACGGTCCTGCAGGATGATGCTCTGCAGTTGCGGCTTTTGAATTCCCTGCCGGAAAAGAAAGCAATCCTCAAATCCCTCGGGGTTGACAAGGTCGAGGTTATTCCTTTCACAAAGGAATTCAGCCGTATGACAGCCTGCGAGTATTTCAGTAACATTGTAATCCGGGAATACGGCGGCACTGCTGTTCTTCTTGGCTACGACAACAGGATAGGCAGCGATGTGGTGTCGCCCGAGCAGGCATCCACCAAGGCGAGGGAGCTCGGCCTTGATGTCATCAGGGCGGAAAGGATTTCCACCGTGGGCATTGCAGTGAGCTCCACCAAGATTAGAAAGGCCCTGTCGGACGGAGACGTTGCGCAGGCCTCCCGTTTCCTCTGTTATGACTATTCCCTTCAGGGGGTGGTGGTGGCCGGCGAACAGAAGGGGCGGACAATCGGATATCCTACGGCAAACCTGCAATTGTGCGAGCCTCTTAAACTCGTTCCCGGAGATGGGGTCTATTTCACTGCCGTGGATTTATTGGGAGGGCGGTATTATGGAATGACGAATATCGGCAGGCGGATTGAAACCCATATCCTGGATTTTGACGGGATGATATACGGGCAGGACATAAAGCTGTCTTTTCTCCAGAGGATAAGGGATGAAAAGACCTTTTCGGGGCTGGACGAGTTGAAAATTCAGTTGCAGGAGGACGAAAAAGTTTGCCGCAATTTGTATTAACCGGATTTTTATTCTTATATTTGTAAAAATGACAATGGGTTCTGTCTCGGGGCAGGACTCCTTTTTAATTGTTGATTATGGCAGAAGTACATTACATGAGCCAGGAAGGGCTCAATAAAATCAAGCAGGAATTGGCGGAAGCGCTGGCTCAAAGACCGGTAATCTCGGCCGCGATAGCCGAAGCAAGGGAGAAGGGCGATCTTTCGGAGAACGCAGAGTATGAATCGGCACGCGAGGCGCAGGGCCTTCTGGAAATCAGAATAGCCAATCTCCAGAATATGGTCGCGAACGCAAAGGTGCTCGACGGTTCGCAATTGGGCACGGACAAGGTCCAGATGCTCAACAAAGTGAAGGTGGAGAACCTGTCCGTCCACCAGATTATGGAGTTTACCATAGTCGGTGAAACGGAGGCGGATTTCTCCAAGGGCAAACTGGCTGCAACAACGCCCATCGCCAAGGCTCTCATCGGCCACGGCAAGGGAGAGACCGTGGAGGCAAAGGTGCCTTCGGGTATTTTGAAATTCAAAATTCTGGACATTTCTATCTGATGGCAACTATTTTCACCAAAATTGCGGCGGGAGAGATTCCCTCCTACAAAGTGGCGGAGAGTGAGGATTTCTATGCCTTTCTGGACATCAATCCTCTGGCTCCCGGTCACACCCTCGTGATACCGAAACACACGGAGGACGATTACATTTTCAATCTTGACGCGGGCACTTATGACGGGCTTTGGAAATTTGCCCGCAAGGTGGCTGTCGCTTTGAAAGCGGCAGTGCCCTGCAAGCGCGTCGGTGTGGCTGTCCTTGGAATGGAAGTTCCTCACACCCACATCCATCTTGTCCCTCTTCAGACTGAAGGGGACCTTGACTTCCGGAAGGAACGCCCCGTCGTTTCAGATGAACAGAAAGCTGCCATTGCAGCATCCATTTTAGCAGAATATGAAAAACTTTAGTCTCATTTCCCTCGCCGCCGCCGCGATATTTGCAGCCTCCTGTGGCACGGGAACCACTGTAAGCGGAACTTTGTCCGGTGTGTCGGAGGCACCGGTGGTGGCCGCGCTGTTGAATGTCAACACCTATGACATCCTCGACACTCTTGCCACAGACAAAAACGGCAATTTCAAACTCTCCGTTCCCGTGAAAGAAGGAGAACCCGAATTCGTGTATCTGTTCTACAAGGATACGAAGGTTGCATCGCTTCTTCTTGAAGCCGGTGAAAATGCGGTTGTGGAGGCCGACACTCTCGGTCATTATTCGGTCAAGGGCTCCAAAGGCTCCGAGGACCTTCAGAAAGTCGAGGCGCGATTCTCGCGTTTTCTTGCAGAAATAGGCAAGGCTGACAACTCGTCCGAATTTGTCCGCCAGTATATTGCATATTATCGCGAGAGTGTCCGCTACATAATGGAGAATCCTCATTCTCTGACGGTCATTCCCGTGCTGTACGAGAAAATCGGGGATTTTGCTCCCGTTTTCGCGCAGTCAACGGATGCCCTTCATTTCCGCAGGGCCTGTGATTCGCTGAAGTTGGATTATCCTGAGTCCAGGTATGTCAAGGCTCTTGAGAGCGAGGCTGCCCGTCGCGAGAAGGAACTGAAGGTTGAGATTGACCTGAAGCAGGCCGCGTCCGTGGGCTATCCCGATTTGAAAATGCCCGACATAAACGGCAGGCTGGTTGCCCTGTCTTCCTTGAAATCGAAGGTTGTTCTCGTGCATTTCTGGGATTCATCGGACCCCGTTCAGAGTATGTTCACCAAGGAGGTTCTCGCTCCTATCTACAATGACTATCACAAACGTGGCTTCGAGATTTATTCAGTATGTCTGGATGCCGACAAGGCCCGCTGGTCGTCTGTCGTGAAGAATCAGGAGCTGGACTGGATCAATGTCAATGACGGTCTTGGAGCGGCGTCCAAGTCAGTATCCATCTATAACCTCAGTTCCGTGCCCGCTTCCATCCTCATTGCAAACGGCGACCTCGTCACTACCGCAATCAAGGGGGAAACCGGTCTGAGGAAGGAACTCGCCAGACTTCTCAAATAGTCGGAGATTTTGTCAGAACATATTTTTGTGGCTGACGGTGGCCACGAATTCCTTGAGATAGAAAGGTTCGAAGTACGCAGTATTTTCGAACCTTTTTTCATTCCAGGCCTTGAGTGCGGGTTCGAGCATCGCGGAGGCTTTGGGGCATTCCTGAATGAATGTGGCGTTGGGGGACTTGATGACTTCCGCGCATTTTGCGGCGCCGTCGCCGATGAAGAGGACCGGGCCTGCCGCCAGCAGGTCTTCGAAGCTGTCGGTAGCTATAATTAGCGGAGAGATTTCTGTTTCCCTGATCAACTGCCGGTGCCGTTCAGGTCGGGCAGCGGTTCGTAAGGGCCAATGCTGCCCTTGTTGTCTCTCGGTATCCAATGAATAAACGGCGGAGTAAACCTCCATCCGGCGGGCGTCTATC
>JAKSKJ010000024.1 GCA_024401795.1 Bacteroidales bacterium
GCGGACCTTTCCGACATCCGTTCCTGCGGCAGAATCGTAGAAGAGACGGCAAACGCCTTCGGCGGGCTGGATCTTCTGGTCAACTGCGCCGGGCTGTCGCACAAGGGAGGCTTCACCACGGTCACGCCGGAGGAATGGGACAGAATCTTCGCCGTCAACGCAAGGGCTCCGTTTTTCATCTGTCAGGCGGCACTCCCCCATCTCAAACGCTCCGAAAAGCCAATCGTCATAAACATTGCATCCGTCGTAGGCTTCAAGGGATACGTTGACCAATCGGTATATGCTTCTTCCAAACACGCCCTCACCGGCTTTACGAAAGTGTTTGCCAAGGAAGTGCAGCCGTTCGGAATCCGAGTGCACCTCATCAGCCCGGGAGGCGTCGCCACCGAAATGGTGAAGAAGATGCGTCCCGACATCAATGCGGACGAACTCATCCAGCCGGAGGAGATTGCGGAGATTGTCCATTTCCTCGTCACACGCAAAGGGAAAGGCACAATAGACCAGTTCTACATAAGGCGCTTCTCCGGCCTCGCATTCGACTAGCCGGTCTGCAGAATGACAGATGTCCTGCTCATCGGCACGATGGGAAACATCGGGCCTGAAGTGAAGGAAGCCCTGGAGAATGAAGGGCTGAACGTTGCCATAAGCGATTTCCCGCAGAACATCTACCGGGACGAATTCGGCTACAGCCGCGCGCTCCGCATAGGGGTGGAACGGCACTCCCCTTCCATGATTCTTCCCATTGGCAACGCCCTTGCCCTTTCAAGGCTCAAGTCCTCACTGCCGCAGGGCATCATCGTTCCTCTGGACACAGAGGAAAAGATACGTATTCTGGACAGCAAGGTCGCATCCAGCCGGCTGGCGGCGGAGCTTGGAATCCTTCAGCCCAAGATGTACGGGAGCCCCGAAGAAGCCGGCGACAATCAGTTGATTTTCAAGCGAGACGTTTCTTTCGGAGGCCACGGCGTGCATATGCCCTGGAACAAGGACTCGCTGCGCCGCCTCATAGAGCACCAGAGAGCCGGAGAGCCATACCTCATTGAAGACTGGATTGACGGTGATGATTACAGCGTGGACTGCCTGCGCTGGGACGGATATTTCCGTTGCGGAAGCTACAAGGTGCTTTCCCATCAGGGCAAAGGCCCTTCGCTTCAAAGGGAACTCTGCTCCTTCCCCGCCATCGAATCTGTGGCAAGGCGCATTCTGGACCACCTGGATTTCCACGGAGTCTGCGGTATGGATTTCCGCGTGGATGCCGACGGGAAGGCATATTTTCTGGAATGCAACCCCCGTTTTACCGGCGGAATCAGGACCCAGGTGGAGTCCGGCTTCAACATTCCGCACATTTATTGGCAATTGGCTGCCCGAACATATTGTAAGGAATAATCTTTTTTTCTAATTTTGCGCCGTTTATTCCAGTGAAACCCGCACAAAGGTTTCCGAGTATTGACCAAAACAATTTTTTATGGAGGATGGTAAACAGAGACGTCATTATTGACATCAGGCACCTGAGCAAATCATTCGGCGACAAAAAGGTCCTTGATGACATCAATTTCTACATCCGACGAGGTGAATTCATTACACTTCTCGGTCCTTCCGGCTGCGGAAAAACAACAACACTCAGAATCATCGCAGGATTTGTCGAACCGACTGAAGGCCAGGTCCTTCTTGACGGCAAAGACATCTCGGGCATTCCCCCGTACCAGCGCCCCCTCAACACAGTATTCCAACGTTACGCCCTCTTTCCCCATCTGGACGTTTACGACAATATCGCCTTCGGACTCAAACTCAAGAACGTGCCCGAAGACGAGATTGACAAAAAAGTGCGCAAAGTCCTCAAACTCGTGAGCATGTCCGACTACGAGAGCCGCGACGTCGATTCGCTTTCCGGCGGACAGCAGCAGCGCGTCGCCATTGCCCGCGCCCTGGTCAATCAGCCGAAAGTACTCCTTCTCGACGAACCGCTTGCCGCCCTTGACCTCAAGATGCGCAAGGATATGCAGATAGAATTGAAGGAAATGCACGAAAAACTCGGCATCACCTTCATTTACGTGACTCACGACCAGGAGGAGGCTCTCACCCTGTCCGACACCATAGTAGTGATGAACGAGGGCAAGATACAGCAGATAGGCACCCCAACCGACATATACAACGAGCCCCAGAACGAATTTGTGGCTGATTTCATAGGCGAGTCCAACATTCTCAACGGCACGATGCTCTGCGACCGCAAGGTCAATTTCGTAGATCACGATTTCGATTGTGTTGACGAAGGTTTCGGCGAGAATGTGCCGGTAGACGTGGTAGTGCGTCCGGAAGACGTGGAAATACGCAAGGACCAGAGCAAGGCCGAGTTTTTCGGAACAGTGAGCTCCTGTACCTTCAAAGGAGTGTTTTACCAGATTTTCGTCAATACCGAAACAGGATTCGAACTGATGGTTCAGAATTACCGCAAGTACGATGTCGGGGAAAAAGTCGGGATGCAGATTCAGCCCGGCAACATTCAAGTAATGCGCAAACCGCGCATACGCAACACTTTCAACGGCGAAATCATAGATAATACCCACGTTTGCTTCCTCGGTGAGTCTTTTGAATGCAAGCCTACGGAACTGAAGGCCGGAACGGAAGTGAAGGTAGAGGTCGAATTCAAAAATATAGACCTGCAGGACCATCAGGAAGAAGGCACCGTGAACGGAGAAGTTCATTTCATTCTTTACAAGGGCGACCATTACCATCTTACCGTGCTCACGGAAAGCGGAGAACACGTGTACGTCGACACCCAGGACATCTGGGACAAGGGCGACCTTGTTGGTATCAATATAGCGGCCAGGGACATCAAGATTGGAAAAATCGATGAGTAAGAGACACAACTGGAGTATCCCCTACTTCGTTTTCATGGTACTTTTCGTCGTGCTGCCCCTGCTTCTGGTAGCGGTTTACGCGTTTCAAGACGGCAACGGGAGGTTCACTTTCGCAAATATCGTCCGGTTCTTTTCCGATTCGAATGCACTTTCCACGTTCGCCCTTTCCATAGAGGTTGCTATCGAGAACACCGTCCTGTGCATTCTCATAGGCTATCCCGCCGCATGGCTTCTTGCCAACAGAAAGTACAACAGGAGCGCTGTCACGATAATACTTTTCATTCTTCCGATGTGGATAAACGCCCTTATGAGGACTCTTGCCACAGCGGAACTTTTCAATATATTGGGAGTTCAGCTCGGGAAAGGCACACTTCTCTACGGTATGGTATATGATTATCTCCCGTTTATGATTTACCCCATCTACACCATTCTCCAGAAGATGGACAAATCCTACGCGGAAGCGGCCGAGGACCTTGGAGCCACCCCCTCGCAGGTGTTCTGGAAAGTCACGGTCCCCCTTTCGATGCCCGGAGTGAGAAGCGGTATACTTATGGTGTTTATGCCGACGGTAAGCACGTTTGCCATATCCGAGTTCCTCACCAACAACAAGATAAAGCTGTTCGGAACCATCATCCAGGAGAACATCAATTCCTCGATGTGGAACTACGGTGCGGCTCTGGCTCTCATAATGCTGCTTATTATCGGCATCAGCACATTGTTCAACAAAAATGACGGAGAGGAGGCCGAGAGCAGTCTGATATGAAAAAGTTCCTTGCCCAGACCTACCTTTGGATTCTGCTGATCCTGCTCTACGCCCCCCTCATCTTCATTGCGATATTCTCGTTCACCGAAGCCAGGGTGCTCGGCAATTGGACAGGATTCTCCACCCAACTGTACGAAAACCTTTTCACAGGCAACGTCAACGGCAGCGCATCCCTTATCTCCGCTGTCAGAAACACCTTCATCATAGCCATCGTTGCCGCATTGATCTCAACTGTATTGGGAACCCTTGCGGCCATCGGCATCCACAACCTTCGAGGACGGAAGAAGAGCACTATGCTGTTCCTGAACAACATACCTATGCTGAATCCGGACATCATCACCGGTGTATCACTGTTTCTTCTCTTCGTTTTCCTGAGGATTTCCCAAGGTTACGCCACTGTCGTCCTGGCGCATGTCACCTTCTGCACGCCATACGTCGTGCTCAGTGTCCTGCCCAGAATCACACAACTCAGTCCAAATACCTACGAAGCGGCTCTGGACCTCGGCGCAACACCGATGCAGGCATTGTGGAAGGTTATCGTTCCCCAACTCCGTCCCGGAATGGTAAGCGGTTTCTTCCTGGCCTTCACGATGTCTCTGGACGATTTCGCAGTGACCTTCTTCACCCGGGGAACCATCGGTCTCGACACTCTCTCGACATTCATCTATACTGATGCGCGCAAGGGAGGCCTCACTCCCGAACTGCGTCCGCTGATGACTCTGATATTCCTTATTATCCTCATTCTGCTGGTCATAATCAATGTCCGGCAGGCCAAACAACAAAACTCCATCAAAAACAAATGAAAAAATTTGCAAGCATTCTCCTTGCTCTGGCAACAGTAGTCGCCTGCAGTGAGAACCGTGACCAGGTCCTCAAAGTTTACAACTGGTCCAATTACATTGACGAAGACGTGATTCCGGAGTTCGAGCAGTGGTACAGACAGCAGACCGGTTCCGACATCAAGGTCATTTACCAGACCTTCGACATCAACGAGACTATGCTCGCCAAGATAGAGAAAGGCCACGAGGATTTTGACGTGGTATGCCCTTCCGACTACATTATCGAGAGAATGCTCAACAGCGGTCTGCTCATCCCCCTCGATTTCGCAAGTCTGCCGGATTCAATCAATTACATAAAGAACAACCGCTCCCCCTACATCCAGGAGATGTTCTCCAGAATTAATCCGGACATTGATGCAAACGACTATTCGGTAGCGTTTATGTGGGGCACAACCGGAATCCTTTACAACGCGAAATACGTAACGGACGAGGAAGCGTCCACCTTCGACATCATCCGGAATCCAAAATTTGCAGGCAAGATATTTATAAAGGATGCCCCGAGAGACGTTTACGGACCTGTAATGATTTATCTCAATCAGGACAAACTCAAATCCGGAGAAATCACCCTCGATGACCTTATGAAGGATTCTTCCGACGAATCCATTGCGGCAGTCGAGGAGTATATGAAGCAGGTCCGGGAGCTTGTGGCAGGCTGGGAGGCCGATTTCGGCAAGGAACAGATGACTCAGGAGCGCGGCTACGTCAGTTTCAACTGGAGCGGAGATGCCGTATGGGCCATTGAGGAAGCCGAAGAGATAGGCGTTGACCTCCGTTACATTGTCCCGGAAGAGGGCAGCAACGTCTGGTTTGACGGTTGGGTCATCCCCAAGTACTCAAAGAATGTCAAGGCCGCGACCTACTTCATCGACTTTATGTGCCGTCCCGACATAGCCATACGCAATATGGATGTCACAGGCTACGTTTCCGCCAACGGTGACCGTTCTGTTCTTGACTCTCAGATTGACGAGGACCGGGCCCCCATCGACGTGTCATATTTCTTCCCGGGTGCAACGTCGGTGCAGGTCAATCCCGCACTCTATCCCGACAGAAAGACCATTGAGAACTGTGCCATTCTGCACGACTGGGGCAACGAGACCGACAAGCTCATATCAATGTGGAGCCGTATCAAGGGAGATAACGCCAGTGCAATGACGGTCATAGTGCTGGTCGGAGTGGTTGTCCTTTTCGGATTCATCGTCTGTAAAAGAATATTCAAAAAGAAAACTCATAAAAAATGAGAAAAATTTTTGTTACGATTGGCAAGGTATTCTCAAGCATACTTCTTGTTGTTCTGGCGATAAGTTTTCTGACATCATTGTCTCCGATTTACAGCTTTGAAGAGCCCCGCAGGTTCGAAGGGCCGGACATTTTCAACCCCTATGCAGGGCTGGACACCGCAGTGGGCTGGAAAAGAGCCAATTTTCATACGCATACCAAAGTTGACGGGCCTTTTAACGAATGTGATTTCCTGCCGGAAGAGGTGTTGGAATACTATGAGGATTTCGGATATGACATCGTTACTTTTTCCAATCATAACAAACTTACGGAACATCCCACAGATACTGCATTGCAGGTTAACGTCTATGAGCATGGTTTAAACCTTTTCAAATACCACAAACTGGTTTTCGGCAGCCCGAACGTCCTGTTTGTTGACCACCTCCTTCCTTTTCTGGCATCCCAGCGTCAATTCCAGCTGGATTTGCTGAGAAAGAATTCCGACTTCATCCAACTGAATCATCCCTTTCGTACCAATTTCACTTCAAAACACATAATGGAGAGCCTGAGCGGCTACAGGATAACGGAACTGGACTCGGGAGTTACTACGGAAAACGAATACTGGGATTGGGCATTGAGTGCCGGCCACTATACCTTCGGACTTTCCAATGACGATCTGCATTATCCCGACCGCCATGAGAGATTCGCCGTTCGCTGTAACTGGCTCAATTCCCCTTCCGCCCGCTATTCCGACATCAGAAACACCCTGCTTTCCGGCAGGTACTTTTCTATGCGGGTTCCGGATTACGGTGACGGAGACTGGAGTGTAAAGCGTGAGAAAAACCGTCTCCTTCCACAGATTTCAAACATCGGGGTAAACGCAGACACTGTTTTCATCAAATTCGACAGACCCGCACAAACAATCAAGGCATTCGGCCAGAACCACATTGTCCTTGATTCTCTCTCCGTTACGGACAAAATGAATCTTGTTCTTGGCCCGGAAGAGCCTTATGTCCGTTTTACGGCATACTTCGATGATGGAGTTGTAATATATTCCAACCCTTTTGCAAGATATGACAGGTCCGTCGCGGAAAGTCCCTGTTGGGAATCGGAACACCCGGTCGATGTTTTGCTTACCGTTCTTTTCAACACCTTGATGGTATTGCTTTTCGCCGCCTGTATTTACACTCTTGGAAAACTCTTCAAAAAGTCCTGACATGAAAAAGATATCCCTTTCAGCCATGGCCGCCATATTGAGCGTGCTTGATTCTGTAATGTTTCATTTTCCATTTTTCAATTATGTGTTCGGAAGTGTGGAAAAAGGCTTTAACGGGATACTGATAATTGCAGGATTGATGGCCATAATGCTCGCTTGCAATTATCTGGCCTTTTATCTCATACTCTTCCTGGGCCGCGCCGTGGGCAAGTTCCTGATGTCGTTCATCTTTGTCGGGAATGCCGTAAGTCTGTATTTCATCAACACCTACGACGTAATGCTTGACGACACGATGATGGGCAACGTATTCAACACAAATCTATCCGAGGCTACCAGTTTCTGGTCTCCGGCAGCTTTGCTCTACATACTGCTGATGGGGGTGCTCCCCTGCGTGCTGATATGGTTATTGCACATTAAGTACGGCACCTGGAAGCATTTGTTAAGGAATACCGGCCTTTCACTGTTGATTGTCATCGCCGTGGCTTTTGCAAATATGTCCAACTGGACGTGGGTAGACAAGAATTCCACAGTTGGAGGCAGTCTGCTCCTGCCGTGGTCATATATAGTCAACACTTTCCGTTTCAGCGCTCAGGAGAGGGAAAGGAAACGTGAAGAGATAAAGCTGCCGGATGCCGTTATACGGAACGAAGAGAAAAGTGCAGTCGTGCTTGTAATCGGGGAATCTGCCAGACGCGACAATTTCTCTCTTTACGGATATGAACGGGAGACCAATCCCCTTCTGTCTTCCATCGGCAACGTTACGGCCTATAAGGCCGACGCAAGTGCCACGTACACTACCGGAGGAGTAAAGGCCATACTTGAGCACGAACCTACTTCAAAACTGTACGAGATTCTACCCAATTACCTTTACCGGACGGGAGTCAATGTGGTATGGCGCACTTCCAACTGGGGGCAGCCACCTCTCCATATAGAGAAATACCAGAACGCCGATGATATTGCAAGCCAATACGGCTGCGTCAACAACGGATATGACGGACTGCTGTTGAAGGGAATCCCGGAAATCATTTCCGGAAGTTCAAGCAACAAGGTGCTTATTATTTTGCACACCAGCACCAGCCACGGCCCCTCATACAACAAGAAATATCCTCCCGAATTCGAAGTGTTCACCCCCGTTTGCACAACAGTGGAGATGTCCAAATGTCCTCAGGAAGAAGTCATCAATGCATATGACAATACCATTCTGTACACGGATTTTCTTCTGTATTCCATTACTGGGCAATTAAAAAGTCTCACCGATTGGAAGAGCTGTATGATATATGTTTCGGACCACGGTGAATCCTTAGGAGAAAACAACCTTTATATGCACGGGGTGCCCATGTCCATAGCTCCGTCGGAACAGGTGGAAATTCCTTTTATAGTGTGGACTTCCGATGATGCTCCCGCTCTCAAAAGGCTGGAAGAAGTGTCCCAGCACCACGTGTTCCATAGTGTACTGCATTTTCTGGGTATAGAAAGCCCTGTTTACAACGAAACCCTGGATTGCTTCGAATAGATGGACAATTCTGTAATATTCATCGTCAACCCCTTTTCGGGCAAGAATAAGGGGGAAAAACGGATTGCCCCCTTTCTTCGTGAGCAGGGATACGATGTGGTCCTTACCCGATATGCGGGGCACGCGGAGGAGATTGCAAGACACACTGAAGCCGGAGTTGTAGTGGCCGTTGGCGGGGACGGCACCGTCAACGAGGTCGCAAGAGGACTTATCGGCACAGGAAAAACTCTCGGCATCATACCCTGCGGAAGCGGAGACGGGCTCGCGCTTCATCTGGGAATCAGCCGGAATTTCAAGAAGGCCCTGGATGTAGTAAAAAAGGGGAATACGAATATTCTCGACTGCGCGGAAATTGACGGGAAGGTCTTTGTTTCCGTCTGTGGGGTTGGATTGGATGCCATAGTGAGCGACAGATTCTCCAAATCTTCCAAAAGAGGTTTATGGACTTATATAAAAGAAGCTATCGGCACCTGGAAGAACTTTACGCCCGGCAAATATGACATCTGTCTGGATGGAAAGCACCTCTCGAAAAAGGCCGTGCTGATTACTGCCGGCAATTCCAGCCAATGGGGAAACGGCGCAAAAGTCACTCCGCTTGCCAGGACCGACGACGGGAAACTGGACCTTACCATTGTCAATATGTTCAAGACTGCCGAAATTCCGTTTCTTGCATGGAGGCTGATGACAGGGACCTTCCACAAAAGCCGACGGGTGGAATGTTTTCAAGCGGAAAATATAACAATCACACGGGATTCAAACGGCCCTGCGCATTTTGACGGAGACAGTTTTCAGTCCGGTCGGGAAATCAGGATTACCCTCTTGCAACAAAAACTGAAAGTCCTCGTACCCTGATTCACGAAGATTTTCAGCAAGGAGTGGCACCGCTCTCTTTAGCGCGGAACGCATCAACAATCAGAGCGATGGCTCCGTCACCTGTGACATTGGTGGCGGTGCCGAAGCTGTCGACGGCTACATAGAGGGAAATTATCAGAGCTATATTCTCCGGAGTAAACCCGAGCATGGCGGTAAGGACGCCAATGGATGACATTATGGCTCCGCCGGGGATTCCGGGTGCGGCCACTACAACCACGCCGAGCATCATTATGAATCCTGCGAAAAGTCCGAAACTGACGGGCATCTGCTGCATTGTCATAATCGCGACGGAGAACGCCGTTATCTGCAATATGCTGCCGGAAAGATGAATGTTCGCACACAAAGGAACAACAAAATCAGTGACCTCCTGACTCACGCCCATCAACCTGACCTGCTTGAGGTTGACGGGAATGGTGGCGACAGAGGACTGTGTTCCCAGAGATGTGACGTATGAAGGAAGCATCGTCTTCAACAGTTTGAAAGGATTCTTCCTGCTGATGGCTCCGCTGATGCAGAAAAGAATCAGCAGCCAGCACAAGTGCATCACAATCACAAGGGCTATCACCTTGACAAACAGACCCATCACCGCAACGACCTTTCCCGAAGCCGTCATTTCGAGAAAAACGCCGAAGATGTAAATCGGCAGCAGAGGAACGATAAGTTTGGTGATGACAAGTTGTATCACTTCCCTGAAATCAGTAAGGAAATCCCTCAGGGTATGGCCTTTAATCACGGAAGCGGCAAGTCCAAGGGCGAATGCCAGAACTATTGCACCGAGCACGTCAAGCATAGGAGGGATCTTCATTTCGAAATACGGATGAAAGGCGGAAGCGCTCTCATTTATGGCCTCTGGAGATTCGGGAGTTATGAGATGAGGCAGCACGGTAGAACTGGTGAAATATGACAGAGTACCGGACACAACAGTTGACAGATATGCGATGGCTACGGTGAATATCAGCATCTTGCCGGCCTGTTCCTTCAATCCGAAGATGGCCGGTGCCACAAAGCCCAGAATGATCAGAGGAACGAAAAAGCCTAGGAGCTGGCTGAATATCCCGTTGAATGTGGTGAAAATCCGCACTGCCCAAGCGGGAAAGAAGAGACCGCAGGCAATGCCGAGAGCAATTGCAATGATAATGCGTGGAAGAAGTCCTAATTTGATTTTCATATCAGTCGTATATTAATTTATTATTTAATAAGTGAGCCCAGAATTGAGCGGGTCAGGGTGCGCAGGGCGCTGGAAGTGGCATTGGTAATTGCCTTGCCTGCAATGTCTTTCCCTGTTGCCTTTTTGCCTTTCTTGCCTGTTATGGCATTGGAAGCGGCCGTGCCCGCACTTCTTGTAACAGAAGTCAATGCAGCGGAAGCGGCCGCAGTCAGTACGGCAGAACCGATTTTTGCGACCCTGCTTATTTCCGGCTTTCCGGATTTGCGGGATTCAGGTTTCTGACCGGCCGCCTGTTCTTCCTCAACTTTATCACTTTCGGCAAGAAGCAGTTCAAAAGCGGATTCGCGGTCAATCAAAGTGTCATATTTACCGGACAGACCGGACCATTCTATGGCTTCCCTGCGCTGCTCCGGGCTTATGGCGCCTATCCGGCTCAGAGGGAACAGAATCCGGGCGCGTTCCACAACTGAAGGGGCGCCCTTTTCATCCAGGAAGGATACAAGAGCCTCCCCCGTCTCAAGCTCCATTATCGCTTCATCCGTCCTGAACGCCGGATTGGGGCGGAAAGTATCTGCAGCTGCACGCACTGCCTTCTGGTCCTTGGGCGTGAATGCCCTCAGTGCGTGTTGCACGCGATTTCCCAACTGTCCCAGAATACTGTCCGGGATGTCCGTGGGGTTCTGGGTGACGAAATAGACTCCCACCCCTTTGCTCCGGATAAGCCTGACGACCTGCTCTATCTTGTCCACCAGAGCCTTGGGTGTGTCATCGAAAAGCGTATGCGCTTCATCAAAGAAAAACACCAGCTTGGGAAGGGGAAGGTCTCCGACTTCGGGAAGCGTTGCGTATATGTCGGAAAGCAGCCAGAGAAGGAATGACGAATACAGCTTGGGATTGAGCATCAGCTTGTCAGCCGCCAGGACGCTCATCACACCCTTTCCCTGTCTGGTCCTGAAAAGGTCGTTTATATCGAAAGACGGCTCGGCGAAAAACTTGTCGGCACCCTGATTCTCCAAACTCAGGAGAGCTCTCTGAATAGCCCCGACAGAGGCGGTGGACACGTTCCCGTATTGAGTCTGAATCTCTGCGGAATGTTCATTCACGTATGAGAGCATCGAACGCAAATCCTTTATGTCAATCAGCAGCAGGCCCCGTTCATCAGCGACGCGGAACACTATGTCCAGCACTCCCGACTGTGTGTCATTGAGTCCCATCAGGCGGCTCAGGAGCTGCGGTCCCATATTGGAGACGGTAGTGCGCATAGGATGTCCCTGCTCTCCGAACACGTCAAAGAACTGCACCGGGCAGGCGTCGAAACAAGGGTTGTCAATACCGAACTCCGCGCATCTCTTCTCTATGAAGCCGCTCATTGCGCCGGTCTGACTGATACCGCTCAGGTCACCTTTCATATCTGCCATGAAGCAAGGCACTCCAGCCTGAGAAAATGTCTCGGCAAGAACCTGTAGGGTGACGGTCTTGCCTGTTCCCGTAGCACCGGCCACAAGTCCGTGGCGGTTTGCCATTTTCCCACAGATGGATATGGGCCCCATAGGTCCGTGGGCGACATACAGCCCTTTACTGGAATCGTACATATTCTTAAGAATGATTGGTCAGTCCTTCAAATATAATCAATATTTCGGCCAATTCATCGGAATTTGTTATATTTACGAAAACAAATTCTCCCGAATGAAAAAAACCACAGCATTATTCATCATCATTATTCTTTCCCTATGCCTGTTTTCCTGCCGGCACAGGAACGGTGAATCCACGGCAGAGGAGGAAGCGGAAGTATTCTTTCCTCTCGGTTTTGATACGGAGGCGTTTTATTGCAGCGAGGGCAAGGTGAAGAGAGGAGAGACCTTCAGCGGGCTTATGTGCCGCTTCGGGATGTCCTCGAAGGATGCATACTCCCTGTCTTTGCTTTGCGACACAGTCTTCGATGTAAGGAAGGTGCGTGCCGGCAATGCGATAAAGGCCTATTACAGCGGCGATTCCCT